>JARROY010000472.1:0-2101 GCA_037383445.1 Anaerolineales bacterium
CCCCACAAGACCAAATCTTGAGAATCTGGATTTGGCTGCGGGGCCACCCGGGCTAAAAAGGGGTTGAGTAGATACAGGTTAAAGGGAATATGCAGCACCTGTGAGGCAATAAACGTCAGCGCACCGGCGCCAAATAGGCTCCAAGATAGGCTAAAACGCTGCTTCAGGTAAAATCCAACCACGAGCCCGAGGGCAATCATCATAAAACTGCTCAGGGCAGGGAGAATCGTATCCGGCTGGCTGGTGCCGAGAATGACCAGGAGGAGGATGCCAAGGAGACTAAATCCTGCAATGATGAGTTGTTTTGTTTTCATACCCGTAAAAATACCTGGCCTTGACCGCTGTGCTCTCTAAAATGATTCGATTGCGGAGGTGTTTCACGTGAAACATTCCGCGAAAATCACTTGTCCAACGCGGTTGTATGCTAACTATGTTTCACGTGAAACGTCCCAAACGCGCTCTGTTAAAAATAACTCCTGTTTTTTTCCTGGTTTCTCACTTCTCTGCAGGAGAGAGAATTTGGGCAATTGCAGGAACAACAGCAGATCTAAGTATGATTCTAAGCGTTTTTTGATTTTTTATCCAGAGGACTTAGACCTATTCTTCGAAAAAATAACTGGGAGGTATATTTAGCACCTCCCAGACTGTTCATTGGTTGAGAGGATCAGCGGAGGCGGCGGATGGCAATTATTCCGATCATGAGGACAAGGAAACCGCCTACACCGATGATCGGCCAGATGATGCTTAATCCTGTGCCGTCGCCTGAGGACCCTAGAATACCAACCCCGAGGACCCCTAATCCGGTCATCAGGGCGATCATCACTGCAATCCCAATGATGAGTGCGCTGCGAGCAGTCGAGCTTCCGTAATTGGTGCGGTAAGGGTCGTATCCCGGCGGTAGGGTGGCGTCACGGCGGCGAGCTTCTCGCGGTCGTTTGAAGCGCACCCGGCGGTTATCCAGTTTCTCGACCAGTTCCCAGCCAGCGATCGATTCTTCTTGCAGCAGGGACTGGAAAGCCTCGGGTTTGCGGAAGGCACCGGTCTCAGACCGGACAATCTTGAACTCCCAGTTGGATTCAAGGTCTTCGGTGGTATAGCGGGTCATTTCTTCCTCCTCTTCTTCATCGCGGCGGCGACGTTCCCGCGCCTGCTGCGCTGCGATAATGGCTCCATGTGGAAAATGCGACATTGATCTCTCCTTTGCATTTATGCCAACAGCCAAATTAGAAGTGCGATCAATCCGCCAACCCCACCCATCACACCCAGAATGGTCATGGCCAAACCAAATTCGGTCATGCCGTAGGTGGTGCGGTAAGGGTCGACCCCTGGCGGCAGGTTGTAGTCATTGCGCTTGGCGCTGGCCGGGCGTTTGAAGCGCAGGCGGTTGTCGTCGAATTTTTCGACCATCTTCCATCCAGCCATGGCTTCTTCAGCAATCATCTGCTCGACTGTTTCGCGTTTTTTGAATGCGCCAGTGGCTGACCGGACGATCTTGAATTCGAAATCTTCAGTCAGTTCTTTATCCGTATAGCGGGTCATTTCTTCTTCCTCTCGTTCCCGTTTCTTTTTCTGTTGAGCGGCATGGACTGCCGCGCTTGCACCAGACATTTGATTGCTCCATGAGTGGAGGACCAATATCGTTGATCCTCCACTATCCATAACAGACTATTCAGTTTTGCCCTTCTGCTGTTCAGCGAGGGCCACAATGCCGCTCATCCCACCCAGGTTCATCGTATCCACCGCACTGCTGGGGACGATCACCATGGCGCCTTTTTCCTTCAGCCCTTCAAAGAGCATATTCATGGCCCGCAGGTGGAGAGCAGTTGGGTTGTTTTTGTAGGCAATCGAGGCTTCGGCAAACGAATCGGCGATCTGCTTTTCGGATTCGCCGAGGATGACACGCGCCTGGCGTTCACGTTCAGCCTGAGCCTGGCGGGACATGGTGTCTTCCAGTACGTGCGGGATGACGATGTCTCGAATTTCAACCGACTGTACGCTGATTCCCCAGGGAGTGGTGCGCTGGTCGATGATGCGCTGCAGTTCGGCGTCCATTTTGGCCCGTCCGATCAGGATATCTGCCAGACCGAGCGATCCGATCACT
>JARROY010000473.1:0-2086 GCA_037383445.1 Anaerolineales bacterium
AAGCTGGCGCTGGGAATTGGTCTTCTAATTCGTAAACGACGGGTTTATCGGCAATTCCGGTATCTGTACTGACCGATTCAATCGTAGTGCCTACTTCTGCAACCGCTTCCCCGATCGGTGAAACGAGGGCCTGAATTGCAATCACTGCAATCACCGCAATGACGACGAGGATCAGGGAATATTCCATCAGGCTTTGACCGCTTTGTTGATGCAGTAACCGATTCATTGGATCACCTATTTCTAATGATATGGATCTTGAAGTATTATAAGGGTGTGGGTGACTTAAAATCCTTCCAATATTGATAGGATATAGAAGGTAATCTTAAAGATCAAATTCCTGGAGCGTTTTTTTCAAAAGGCTGATTTGAAACAAACGTAACCAAATCCTTCAATGATTGTTATCAAATTTAGTGGAATCGCGTGAATCTTTACTCATGTCAACTTGAATTTACAAGAAGGATAACGTATGAAAGACCCCTATCAATTTACCGCGCAATGGTATGACAAACTGTTTGAACCGATCAATAAAGGTTTAAGGGTGCTGGGTCTCAGGATGTTCCTGCCGAAAGCAGGTATGTCGATCCTGGATGTCGGCTGCGGCACGGGTTCTCATTTGGCGTTCTACCAGCGTTATGATGTCAATTTATTTGGAATAGATACCTCTCCTGCCATGTTATCTCTGGCTCGGGAGAGGCTGGGTGATGACGCAGAGTTGTATCAGGGCAGTGCTACCGAAATGCCTTACCCGGATGCATCTTTTGATCTTGTGATCAGTATGCTGGTGCTGCACGAAATGGATCATCCAATTCGTGTGGCAGTATTGAATGAAGTAAAACGGGTACTTAAACCCACAGGAAGGGTGCTGTTGATTGATTTCAATCCTGGCCGGGTGAACTCGTTCGAGGGTGTACGAACAAAACTGGTGATATTCCTTTCGGAGATAGCAGCCGGTTGGAAACATTTCAGAAATTACCGGCATTTCATGTCGATCAATGGTTTGAAAGCTTTGACTGAGGAAGTGGGTCTTGTGGTGGCTAAGGAAAAAGTTGTTGCCGGTGGCCCGATAGTGCTTGATCTGCTTAAGCTGAGGGAGGATAATGATGAGTAAATATGTGCCATGGGATAGCCAATCGCTGGCTGCATGGGGTGAAAAGTATGCCCGGGGCAAATTTGTTGAATTGGATGGACATCAGACCCATTACATAGAGAAAGGGGAGGGAGACCCGTTGATTTTGATTCATGGGTTTTTTTACGATACCCATATGTGGGATGGCAGCATGGATGTCTTAGCTGAGCATTATAAAGTCTACGCTCTTGACCTATGGGGGTTTGGGTACAGCACGAGAGAATTTCTGGACTTTGGGTACCCGCTGTATGCAAAACAGTTGAAGCTGTTTATGGACGCCATTGACATTCCAAAAGCTTCCCTGATTGGCCAATCAATGGGCGGTGGGACGATCATCCAGTTTTGTTTGAACAACCGGGAGCGAGTGGACAAGATTGTGCTGGTGGATCCGGCTGTCTTGCCGAATGAACTACCGCTGATGGGACGGATTGCCAATTTACCTGGCGTGGGGGAATTTTTGTTTGGGATGAACTCGAATTTTATGCGTCGATTGACTCTGAAAACCAACTTCATTTATAACAATCAGCATGTGACGGATGCCTATTTTGAGAAAGTCACCCGCTTTCAGAAGGTGGAAGATACCACCAAAATCATGTTAACTATTTTAAGAAAAGAGTTTTTCCATACCTTGGAAGCGGAGGTGCATCAAGTTAGCACAATGAACATCCCGGCAATGGTTGTGGGTGGACGCCAGGACCCCAGCATTCCCATCCGGTTGATCGAGGAAGTATATCGTATCCTACCCGGTTCCAGGCTGGAGGTATTCGATCAGGCGGGTCACTGCCCACATGATGAACATCCAAAAAAATTCAATCAACTGGTGTTGGAGTTCTTGGGGAATTAGGCAAGAAAAAAGCTGCCTGGATTACTCAGGCAGCTTTTCGCTTTTAATCTAAACTAAAACTAGATATATAAATCTCTGCGGGAATAGGTGAAATAAGCTCCTGCGAGTGAAACCAC
>JARROY010000474.1:0-2083 GCA_037383445.1 Anaerolineales bacterium
ATTCATATAAAATTTTTGTGTATTCAGATAGTTCATAAATTATCGATATTATTTTTTCTATCTCTCCAATATGTTCAGGATACAAACTGTTCAGGAGGCGTTGATATTCTCTGACTGAATCCATTGAATCAACGCGGAACAAATGATCTTCAATGCCAATTGAAATTTTGTTCTCTAAAAAATCCCAACCAATCCCTAAATCTTTTAGCATTGGTCGAACTATGCCAGAATTCACAAAAGCCCTTGGGCCCGTATCAAAGAAAAAACCATCTTGATTGAATGTGCTTACCAACCCCCCGCTTCTATTGTTTTTGTCTAACAATAAAACATCGTAATTTTCTCTAGCCAAATACACTGCTGCAGTTAACCCGGCCATTCCAGCGCCAACAATCACAATCTTTTTATTTTCCATTGTCATTTTAGTTCGCCTAATTCAAGACTTAATACCCATAATTCTTCTGCTGCGTCCTTGTCCAAGGCAGGAGGTGCGGGTTCTTCTTCAGTCGTGAGATTAAAGAACTTACCGGAAGTGTTCTCCAGTTCACTGGAAACTCCTAAATAATATAAGGCTTCCGCAGAGATTTCTAAGGGCTTCGCGGTTCTATCAACTACTATCCTTTTAAATAATTTGTACAGTCTACCATTGTTTTGACCACTATTTGTCTTTACATTGCCCGGGTGCATCGCATTCACGGTCACTCCGGTGCCAGCAAAATGTTCTTTGAGTTTTATCATCGATAACAGTTGTGCTGTTTTGGCTGCTCCATAACTTTTCAATCCTGAATAGCGATGTTTATCCCAGGAAAGATCATCCAAATGTAAGCCCCAAACAGCAAATCTATGGGCCTCGGAGTTGACAAATATTATCCTGCCGCTTTTTTGATTGATGAACTTTTCTTTAGTGTAATAATTCAAGATAAATGTACTAAGATAATTTGTCTGAAAGACTATTTCCAGACCGTCAGTTGTGAAAGCCTTCTTCGTAACATATACACCGGCATTATGGATTACAACATCTATGTTCCTGTCCACCATTGCCAATTGTTTGGCAACAGCATGGACCTCTGTTAGCTTTGTGAAGTCTGCGAGCAAATAAGTACATTTTGTATGGTATTTCTGATTGAGTTCTTCGCACAAGGCTTTTGATTTTTCTTCATTCCTGTTGATGAATAAAAGGTCTGCGCCGTGAGAAGCATACTTTTTTGCAGTAACATAACCGATGCCTGAAGTTGCTCCAGTAATAACCACGAAACGGTTTGTGAAATCATCTGTACATATTTTGGGGTCTAAATTTTGGTTACGTAACATTGCAAAAATATTAGACCATTTATATTCTCTAAAATATTTTTTCAACTTGTCTCCAGAACATTAAGAATGACAGGCAGCCTCGCTCCTCCTTCACGGCAAGGTGGCTTCAAACCGTTTCCCATCCCGGGCGCATATCGTCTGGATGGCGTTCTTTCCAGAGGCGGCCGCCATGCTCACTGTGCCGCCCGGTTCATCCCATTGGCCCGCCATGTAGAAATCTTTCAGGCCCGGTAGGGTCTTGGACACCCCAAACATCATCATGGGGGCGGTCTCCTTGGTCAGCAGCCATCCAGTGGTTGCCCCCATCCAATTGCCGGTGTAACGCTCATAGCTCAATGGGGTAGCCTCGTCCACGAACTCGATATCACTCCGGATGGACGGGTACCAGCGCTCGAGTTGCTCGAGGATGATGTCCGAGACCTGAGTCTGCTCGCTGTCGTAGATGCGGCGCCCGTAAATACGCTGCCAGTAAGCATAATTGGTGCGCACAATTAACTCGATCACTGATTTACCTGTCGGTGCCAGAGATGGGTCGAAACAGTAATGCTTGACACCAATTTCGGCATGATCTTCCCCCGCCAGGGTTATTGGTTCCGCCAGAAGGTAGGTGATCCAGTGGGGTTCGGCTGTGAGATCACGATCTACCCCCAGGGAAACCTGGCACATCTGGTGGGTAGGCAGGTGCCCATCATACATGCGGCGGATCTTGCGGTTGGTATAACGCCCGCCCAGCAGGTCAAAAATAGTGCCGCGTCCATCGGCTGCCGAGATGGTT
>JARROY010000475.1:0-2396 GCA_037383445.1 Anaerolineales bacterium
CGAGTAGACGGTTGCCTGGGTGCCTTCCCCAAGCAGGGGGGCGCCAGTAAGGGTTGTCGCTAACCCGTGCACCTCGTTGATGCCCCAACCGGAGGTGTGCCGCATTTCGTATTCAAGCATCGGTTCTACCAAATCCTGGAACAGCACCACCTCGGTTCGCACCTGCGAGCGGGTGTACCAGTCTACCGACTCCAGGTTGTCACCCCAATCGATCCAGTGCACGTTGACAGGTGCCGCGCTCCAATCTGCTGAGCCAGCCTGCCAGACGTTATTCGAGTCTTTCTGAATATAGGCTTTGACCAGAGGTAGCGGGTTGGTCGCAGCAGGGGTGCCAGCAACCAAATCCAGGTCAACACTCCCCGCGACACCATCATCACACAACGGCACTCCAGCTGGATTCAGTTCTGTATTCCCCTCATCCGGGTCTGGTGCGCAGGCGGCGGGTGTCACATCCGGGTCAGTGCCGTTGGTTTAGAGGCGTCATGCCAGCCGTGCCGGGCAGGGCTTTGGTCACACCTTCCGCCCAGATGACGGGGTAGGAAAGGTTATTCACGCCGTCTGAAGGGGTAGGTTTCCCCCCTTTCGCCATTACCAGGGATGTTGGGAGGACGAGCACTAGGATAACGATCAAAATAAACAAATTTTTCCGAGACATAGTTTTCTCCTTTATCTCAGGGTAGGCAGGGTTTTTTTGTTATCAAGAAATTTTTGCATTGACCCTGTTGGACACAAACCCCATTTTGGGTCTCAACGAACAGCCTGATCGCCCCCATCCAGACATGAACAACATTAAATAAGTATATGTATCGTACAAAAATAAATATACAAAATGACGACATGTTGGCTACAAAACGAAAGAATTAGGTTTTTTGGGGGAATTATCCAGCGATAGGCTTGCGAAGTAGATTTTCGTATATTTTTCGCCTGGCGGAATTCATGTTGCTCAAAATGGTTTTGTGGACAATTTCATAGCGGATGAAATACTCATCCCCATCATGCCCTAGCAAATTCCGGCAAATAAGATCATCGACTGTTTCAACCGTTTGGGGCATAGTAAGTTTTACCTGTTCGGTTATCTCATCGAGCCGGAATGGGCTGTCTTTAACCGCCGCATACTGCAAGATTTTTTTCTCATCTATGGATAACCGTTCAAATCGGACCAAGATTTTTTGTGTGATGGGGTTGGGAATTTCAAAGGTCCTGATCGAGGCCAATTGTTCGCCGGTATATTTGTTCAATCTCATCCACATCAGTATCTCAGAAATGTAGAAAGGATTCCCGCCTGTCAGCTGGAATAATTGCTTGGCGACTCTTCCTGCTTCATTAAAACTACCGAAAAATTCCTCAAGCATATTTTTAACGTCTTCACAGGCTAAATTTTCCATATGGACCGTGCCAAGATGGGCTTTAGACAATTCAACTTGCTGCTCAAAGATTTTGATCTTGCCTTCTTTATTGCAGCAGAAACTAAAAATGAATCGGATGTTCTGGGTAAAGTTTTTTTCTGAGAGGTAGTTAAACATTTCAAGAGAATCCGCATCACTCCACTCAATATTTTCAACAAAAATTTCGATCGTCACCGGGAGTCGAGCCAATTCTTCGAAAAGTTCGCGAATGAGAGTGAAATCTCTTTCTAAAACGACTTCGATGTGGTTGTCTGTCACTGAAGATTGGATGGGAACCGGTTTTGAGAGTTGAGCTGCAATATCACTAAGATGTGGAGAAAAGAGTTGTGGATTGTGTAAGCCTTGATTTTCGCTTGAGATCATTTTTTTGGCCAATTCCCGGAAAGGGTAATACCTTATCTTACGAGTAGCGGGAGTGCAGGCAATTCTAAATATGGCCTGATCAAAAGTATATTGGCTGAGATAGTTCGAGATCAAGTCTCTCTTGCCCATGCCAATCTCACCGACAATCATTGCCATACCACCAGAACCTTTTTTGCTCTTCAAAGTATTTTCAAGAGACTGGACGTAGGTTGCAAAATATTTTGAAGCTGCCAAATTGGGTTTATCTGTTCTGCCATCGGCAGAATCGGGAGTGATTTGGGGCTCAGAGAACGAGGTGCTAATTTGTTGAAACAGATTCCTGGTCTTACTTGAAGGTTTAATGCCTAAATCTTCTTCAAGTTGTTTGGAGAAGCGATTGTAGTATTGAACAAATTTGCCATGATTTCCCATCAAGTTGTGTAGAATCAGCAACTCTCTCAGAATGTCTTCATTATAATTATCAATTAAGAGAAAAGCTTGCGCATATTCAATAGCATCTGGGTAATTCTTGACATTTTTGTTGAGCGAAATCAGGTTAGACAAATTTTTCAAGTAAATATGTTCAAGATTAAATCTTTTTTGCTCGATATATTTATCTAACTCAGGTGATTTTGACATAAATTTGCC
>JARROY010000476.1:0-2078 GCA_037383445.1 Anaerolineales bacterium
TCTATCAAGTCCATTTTATCCCTTTAACTTTGCCCAAGCGCGTAGTTAGCGGTAAAATATGGGTCTAATAAGATATGATATAAATGGAAATCAGGGTTTCCATTTTGATTATACAGAATTTTTATCAAGGAAAGCAATGACTGAAAACAACGATCAATTATATAAGGCAGCGAGATTACTTAAAAATGGCGGTGGGGATCATGAGAGAATTCGACATGCGATTTCTGAGCTGATCCAGGCCGTGGGAGAAAACCCGGAAAGGGCAGGCATGCGTGAGACACCCGAGCGGGTGGCGCGCATGTATGACGAACTGCTGGCTGGGTATTGGACCGATCCGGTAGAACTCGTGAATGATGCCATCTTCGATGTGACCTATGACGAGATCATTCTCGTTCGGGATATCGAGTTTTACAGCCTGTGTGAGCATCACATGCTGCCCTTTATGGGCCGGGCGCATGTGGCCTACATCCCACGCGGTAAGGTGATCGGGCTGTCCAAAATTCCAAGGATTGTGGATTTATATGCCCGGCGGTTCCAGGTGCAGGAGAGGATGACCCGTCAGATTGCCGATTTTCTGAGTGAAGCGCTGAATCCTCATGGAGTGGCTGTGGTGTTGGAGGCGATTCATTTGTGTTCGGTGATGCGGGGGGTTAAGAAGCATGACGCCCGGATGACGACCTCAGCAATGCATGGGGCATTTCGTAAGAACCTGGCAACCAGGCAGGAATTTTTGGACAGCATTTCTCGAGGCGCCGACCCACTGAGGATGTGATCTGGTGGTTTTTGCGCCATTAACTAATAAAAAAATGACCACGATTTCGTGGTCATTTTTTTATTAAGGATAAGGGCGTACGGCCGTACGCCCCTACATGTTTTTCTTTGATATTCATTTGAGATTGTGTTTTATCTTCCTTGCCAGGCGAAATAAGCTAACTCGCTGTCCGGACCGCCTTCCCGGAAAATGGGGTTGCCATCCGCATCCTCTCCGGTCTGGGCGATGATGCCGATCTTCCAGGCGTAGATATGCGGGTTGCTCCCCGACGGTTGGGCTGAGCTTGGGACGATAAAACGAGTGTCTTTAACGGTTTCTTCTAACACGATCGTGCCGCCATCCGTGCTGTCGATCAGGGTGACGAGGAAGAATTCGTTGGCGCGCAGTTCTGCCGGGGAGACCCACTGCAGGATGATCTCATCGCCGGACCGGTAATAGGTGCCGGTCGGTGGTTGAATAATTGTGGCGGCCTGGTAGGTGGGAGCAGGGGATGGGGTATAGGTGGCTCCTGAGACATCGACAGTCTCCTTGCAGGTCGGGATGGCTAATATCTCTCCCGCGAACAACAGGGAGGAGGTTTTACCGTTGTAATTGAGAATCTCTTCCGCTGGGACTCGGGTATATTGGGAAATGACCTCGATGGTGTCACCTGCCTGGACGGTGACGTAATCAATGGGGCAGGCGGCCTCAGTTTGCCGGGCAGACTGGGTGGCGATGGCGTCCGTGGTCGGCAGAGGCGTGGGTTGGGGTACCTGTAGACACTGTCCGATGACTAAATAGCAGTTGACGGACAGGCCATTGGTGGTAATCAGCGCGGTGGTCGAGATATTGAAAGCTCCCGCAATCGCCTGGCAGGTATCACCCTCTTGGACAACGTAATCAATGGGGGGTAGGGTGGGCTGAGGAGGCGGGGTGTTGGTCACTGTGGGAACCTGGGTGTCTGTTGGGGTGGGGGTATCCGCTGGGATGGTGTTGGTCGCAATCACGAATGTGGTGTGCTCAGCAGTTTGTTCTGGTAAGCCGCTGGTCGCAAAGTAAGCCAATCCGCCGCCAAAAACGGTGAAAAAGACAAACATTAACAGCAGCACAGGTAAGCTGAGACTGTAGGATGGCATGCCGCCTTGGTCACTGGTTGCTAGTGTCGTTTTTTTAGGTCGTTTCATAAATCGAAAATCCTTTCAGGATAGGGCTTGGGCAGGTCAGAAACCAACATGAATTTCAAGGCTCTTGCCCAATCCTGGCGGGGAATTATACCAGTTTAAGCGCGGTTTGATAAATGAACCACTTTACCTATCTGCGTGGGAGA
>JARROY010000477.1:0-3441 GCA_037383445.1 Anaerolineales bacterium
CGACACCATTGATAAGTCCAACTAAAATCAGTCCTCCCATAGTGATAACTGGGATGAGGGCATTAGGCAGTGCATGTTTTCGAATGATTGTCTCTTCAGGAAGCCCTTTTGAGCGTGCAACGGTAATATAGTCCTGGCCCAAGGTCTCAAGCATTGAGAAGCGTGTTACCCGAAGGAGAAATGCCCAACCTGTCACAGATAACGTTACCACTGGTAGTACCAAATGTCTCAAGGCATCCCAAAATATATCAAGACGCCAATTTAAAAGCGCATCAATAGTGTACATATTGGTGTAATTAATGAATTCATCTGATTGAACAAATTCCTTGATTTCTATGGTAAGTCTACCTGGAGGAAACCATTGCAGATCGGAAGAGAAATATGAAAGAAGAAAAAACCCCAGTACAAATGCGGGAATAGACCACCCTACAATGGCCGAAATGCGTAAGAAATGATCTACAAATTTATTATGGTTTTCAGCTGATTTTACCCCAAACCATACACTGAGCCCTATCATCGGAACTATCGACCACAATATCAATTCGGCGGTAGCTGGTGCTCGTCGAGCGATCATCTCGGCGACAGAACTTCTGCCAACCTGAGACCAGCCAAGATAACCGTGCAGCACACCTCCTTCTATCTCACCAGTATCCGGATCTTCTTTCCCCACCATCCAATGCCAATATTGTATATATACAGGGTCATCCAGACCGTATTTTTTGACAATATCTTCCATATCAAATACTTTTATAGCGGTAACAGGTATATAAAGTGCTTGTGCCCGATCAATAGGTTTCATCAGAGAGATAATACTGTAGATCAATATTGAAACCCCGAGTAGTAAAACGGGAATGATCAATAACCGCCGTACAATGTAACTAAGCATAGTTGTACCCTTGATTAATCTTATGATGTTCTAGACCGAAGACAGCCTCGATCCAATTAGATTGACCTTTGAAGTGATCAACTTATTAACAAAATAATAAGTAACTTAAAAATCCCAACTGCGATTAATTTGGAAGAGCATTTTTGTCAATTGAACATCCTTGCGCGTCAGCGTAAAAGAAAATAAAACCATGGCTGCAGGATACCAGTAAGTTAAAAATCTATCATCTCCCGCCCTGCTACCAAGGTAAACAAGCAAACGAGGATAAATGGAATATAAGTAAACACGAGAAACGGCACATATCGAGAATCGTCAAGGCGGTTATCTTCTGGATTGATAAGCGAATATTTAATCATTACCTCTCTACCTGGCATAACGGTCAAAAATTCGTCTTCCGTTACTTTTGATTTGCCAAGAACAACTTCACCGTCGGTTGTGGTGAAGGTGTAAGAGATCATATACTTGAGGTGGAGTTCATCCGTACTATATCGATTTTCTATGTCAAAATCTTCCCACCATACTTCTTCTATTACCGCTGGCACTCTGCGCCCAAAAATACAATTCGCGTTCTCATATCAGTGAGACTTCTCCATCATTGGTCTGTGCAGAAGGGAATCCCAGTGAATTTCGTTTGTTTGTTTCAATCATAAATTTGGAGGATACTCCCCTGTGCTAAATCCACAAATGCGTTTACACAACAATATTGCAAAAAAGAGAATGGATCAGCCTTGTAGTAATGTGATCCATAGATTGTTGCGGAATCAACCCCGCCTCCTGTGCCATGGGGCAAGGAACAACCATGGTTATTTTAAACCTACCGAAAGAAGGCGTCAAATTTTTCTCATCTTCGTTTAATCTACCCGGTATCCAGGACAGTTCTGGTGAAAAACATTATCATAATTCGACGAATTATTTTTACTGCTCGACCTCGATCTTAGCAATTTGAGGCAAAGCCAGTCCTGCCGCGACTTCCACCGTCTTGATAATCCCTACCGGCACCGGGCAGGATGCATGATTACAGTACTGGGCGCCTTTGGCTAATATCTCGGGAGACCCGCGGCGGAAGGAGATCTCATTGAAGGCGTTGACTTCTTTCAAATCCTCCGCTAATTTCTGAATATGCTTGCAGTCACTCTCAATTTTGAGGGTCACCTTATAATCATCGCCCGCCTCGGCCTCAACAACAGTGTGGAATCCACAATTCCCTGCTTCGATCTTCGCTTTTGCCATCGAATGTCGCTCCCATGGAAAACATTAATTTTTGCGGTTTTGATTATAACACCGATCATGATCACAGCTCCAACTCTTAAAACCATAAAAGAGTCAGATTTGGGAGTCCATTCATTTCAAAGAACCTTAAACCAGGCAGATTGATACCCACCCCAAAATGAGACACCCACAATCATAGTTCATGTTCCTATTTGCAATTTCTATTATGGTCTAAACAACGGTAGTCGGTACTGATCTTGATTATCTAAGACAACATCCGCGACGATCCGGTGGATCAGTTCGATGGCGGATGGGTCAATACCAAATTCATCAGATACAGGTAGATCAAGAGGAGATTGGTTGTATATCGCGGTATAAAACACACAAGCCGCCAAATAAGCCCCTTCAGGAGAAACATGAATTCCATCCAATTGCCATAGATCAAATGCTGGTTCTGTATCATACACCTGGCGCCACACTTCTCCAACAGGCGCAATCGGGAGTTCAAGTTCATTCCCAATTTCAAAATAAGCCATGTCAACAGCCTCTTGTGAACTATCGTAGTCATCCAAATTTTTAAATTCCTCGAAATCGACCAGCCCTTCCCGGAAACCGATCGAGGAGTATAACAATATGACCCCGCCCATTTGATCAACGATATCCATATATTTTACAATCATCGGAATAGAAAATTTTTGTCGTGATTCCGGATTTAGCAAAATGGCTTCATTTTCTTGCAGAACGACGATATCCCAGACTTCATTTTCAAGTTTTTTGGTTGTTTGGGGCAAGCGGGAGTGGGTTGCCAAAGAAGTATAGTCCCGTGTACTGCTATCAACGATAACGTCATGTCCGCCTAATTCTGCCAGTCTTTCGAATTTTGCTGGGATATCATTTCGAGATGTCGTGCTATCCCCAATGAACAAAACTCGATAGGGCTCTGGTGGTTTGGCTGGCTTACTGGCACATCCAGCTGCAAAAAAGATCAAGACGAGGGAAGAAATGATCCATAATTCAGTTCTTTTCATGTTAACTTCCTAATTTTAACTAGATTTTATTTTTAGGAGAACAATGCTCTAATTGGGGTAAGCCAAGCTGATGTCATTATCGGTTTTAATGATATGAAGCACATTTTCCCATAGTTTTTACGTAATCTCCAGCATTTGCCCTGGTTTGAAAAGGAAGCATGGTTATCCATTTCCCGCTATTTTTGATACCTGAGACCGTTTACCCTCCTTTCTCTTATCTTCCTGTTCCTTTACAAAGCGATAATTTCAGTTTTCAAATATAGCCTCTCTCAACTGGCAATCCCTGAATGATCCTTACATTCCCATAAAAATCTCTCT
>JARROY010000478.1:0-3337 GCA_037383445.1 Anaerolineales bacterium
GAAAACTGTTTATATCATTTTTTAATTAGGAATCTTTTCTTGGTTTTGTGGATGACGATAGTCCAAGTAATATGCTTGACGTGCAGCTTGAGCTCTCCGGTAGCTATGACAAAACCCCCATTTTTTAATTTGTCGAGATTTACGATAGGCCAAAAAACCGCATCTTCTTCGGTTATTATGCTGGACCAAACCTCAATACTGTGACCGCCTGATGTAAGTACAAACCAAGGGGATGGTTCTCCCGGCCTGCTGACTCCGCCGGTTGCCTGAAATCCTGAAATATAATGTGGAACCCCCATCACTTTTGAAGCGCTTAGAAATCCTCCCCCTCGTTGCATCAAATTTATTACAGCCTACTCCGACGACAACAAACAGCAGGAGGCAGCAAGCCAAAACAAAATGCCTTTTGGTTTCCATGTTCTTTCAGCTTCACGGTACCTTTTCCCAAATAATCTTCATATCCTCATCTGCAATTGAGTTGTATGTTTCTGCAAAGTTGTAAAATCCATCCTCAATGCTCCGAACCAGTGCCTCTCTACCTAGTTTATTCTCTATTTTCATGGCCATATACCCCCCAACGATATATAAGCCGTTCCATCGATAACCAACCTTGCCAATTCGCCGATAGAGTTGATTGTATTCTTCACCCAGTGCTGGCGGAGGGCTACCATCTGCGAGAATTTCATTTAATTTCCCCCTATAAAAACGCACAACCGCTTTCCTATCAATAAGATAGGTGAACCATTCAAGTGGTGTAGGATATTTCGGATTCAGACGATAGGAAATATAAGTGGCGATTCCTTCGTTTTGGAGACTTTTGAGTAAATCGATCACAATTTCATTCTTGCGGTGTTCTTCTTCGCTGAGTGGTTTCGAGTTTTTATGAAATCCGATATGGAAAAACTCGTGTAAAGCCAAATTGAAAAAAGCCGACAACCCAGTTTCCTCGTGAATCCTCGCTGGATATATCACAAGGGGATGGGATAACGAAAAAGTAATTTCCCCTTCTCGTGTAAATGCAGCAGCAGAGCCTTCGTATGCTGTTAGATAAATGGTGACGTCAAGGTCCGTTCCATCGGGCAAGTATGCCAATACGCTATTTACAACTTCCTGGCAAAAAGATTGCTGATATTTGATTACAAGTTGGTACAACTTAAACGGAATGCGCTGCATTCTTTTTTCTAATGATTGCGATGCCAGTTTTTCGATATCCTTCAACCACTCCTGAGTTGGAAATGGGGCATTCACTCTCTCGCGGTGCCTCGCCATCATTTCATAGGCAGTATCTTCGTGTAAAAAAGCATCTGGATCAGCAAGCAGAGATCATTGATGGCAGGTCTGCTTGGGGCAGGAAAACAACCCCAAGCAAGACTGCAAAAGCTACTAACCCAAGGAGGATCGCTATATTAGACAAAATACGGTTTTTTACCTTGGGGGACATACAAACTCCTTTATTAGCTGATTCTTATAACAAGATCAGCTTCGAACGTTTAAACCTCGCCTTTGCCCCAAGGAATAACCCGATATTGGCGGCTAATAAGACGAGTAGGATGATTAGGATGATCGATTCAACATCCAAAACTTCTAAAAATGCTTTTATTGGTTCAATAGGGACGAAGGATGGCAGCAGGAAAACCACCGCTTGCAGGAGCAGCAGGGGCATAAAAAGCATCAACATGACCATTTGAGCGGCGTTTTGAACAGTTGGTGATCGAAGTGAGATTAGGATGCCAAGATTAGCTACTAACCCAGACATCAACAAGCTGGCTGTCAAGTTGATCCATAATATTTTCATCGAATAAAATTGGATATCTCCATTCCACTCTAGAATATTAACCACGCCTAAGCTGACCAGGAGCAGGAACAAGGTCATACCCCAGCCGAAAAGCACCGACATGAACAACTTGCCAAGCAAGATAGCCTGGTCGGGTAAACGGCTGGCCAGCAGGGTCTCCAAGGTATGTCGCTCTCGCTCACCAGCGAAAGATTCAGAAATAGTTGAAGCGATCAACAACATCGGGGTGACCACCGCCACAGCCAAAGACCAATTTGAAGTCAGCCATTCTTCCCGGAACTGGATTGGGAAGATGATCCCAAAGAGCGCAATCGGCGTAATCAGAGTGAGGATAGATTTCCAGCGGTTGGTGTTATATCTCAGCAAGCCTTTGCTTTCTTTCCACATCACAGTCAATATATCTTCAGTCATTTTGTTCTCCTATAACTTGTAAATACACATCCTCTAGACTGGCCTTACTACGCCGAACTTCTTCGATCTGAGCACCATTGCTAACCAAGATGCTGACCAGATCAGAGGAAGGGGTCTCTTCCACCACATCAATCATCAAGTGATTATTGTGTGATTGGACTGCTTTCACCTGTGGATGATTTCTCAGTAAGTCCAAAGCTTTGTCTTTGAATCCATAACCCAAAACCTCTACCCGAGAAGCCCCTGCACTTTCGCGCAATGTTGTAGGACTACCTTCTACCAGCAACCGCCCTTTATTTATGATGGCTACCTGATCGCAGAGTTTTTCCGCATCGGTCATGTTATGGGTCGTCAAAAATATGGTGACTTCTTCCTTGGAAACCAAAGTTTCCAGGTCTTCGCGAATAGCAACCGCGGATTGAACATCCAATCCGGCTGTTGGCTCGTCCAGCAGTATTAGGTTTGGCCTGTGTAGCAGGGTGCGGGTTAGAGCCAATTTCTGCTTCATTCCCCGGCTCCACAAGCCTGCCCGGTCCTTGCGGCGTTCCCATAAGCCCATGTGAGAGAGTAATTCCCGGATACGAGCTTTGCGTTCACCGGTGGGCATCTGAAATGCCCGCCCGTAAAACTCAAGGTTATCCTCGGCACTCATCTGCTCATAAATCCCGGTGTGTTCAAGCATTGCCCCAGTTTTGGCGCGAATCTGATCTGCCTCTGTTTTGGTATCAAACCCTAAAATTTCTGCCTGTCCTGAGGTCGGTTCCAACAAACCCAGTAACAAACGAATGGTGGTGGTTTTACCAGCTCCGTTAGGACCTAAAAATCCATAGATGGTCCCGGAGGGAACCTCCAATGAGAGGTTGTCTAAAGCCTTTACAGCTGAAAATTCTTTGCTCAGACTTTGAATTAAAATGGCTTGATTTTTCATTTACTTCCCTTTCAACTCTAGCGTTACTTTCCCCGGTTGCGGCTATCGATAGCCGAGCCAATCGCTAATCCAAGCACCATGGTTCCTCCCGCGAAG
Source organism: Anaerolineales bacterium (assembly GCA_037383445.1). Classification (GTDB taxonomy): domain Bacteria; phylum Chloroflexota; class Anaerolineae; order Anaerolineales; family UBA11579; genus UBA11579. The sequence continues at coordinate 3,231 of JARROY010000478.1, forward strand.
ATAGCCGGGTTGCCAATCAAGATCCCTACCAATCCACCGAAGACTAAACCAATTGCCATACCGATGGCGGTAAATGTGATCCCCTTTACTGGTTGTTGAATATTTTT
>JARROY010000479.1:0-2032 GCA_037383445.1 Anaerolineales bacterium
TGTGTTCCCTGCCTTAGAGGTGGATGCTGCCGGGCTGATCTTGTTCGGGCTGTATGGTTTGGTAGTCGCATATATTCTATGGCAGTATGGGACTAAAACTCTTATTAAGGGATAAAAATAAAGTTTCCTCCCCGGCTTTGGGTATGGCGGGTTATCGCTTTCAGCTTGAGGCCGGGGAGCAGCCGACCCCCTGTGAGAAGAAACAATGAGAAGAAAATTATGCGAAACATAACGAATCGGCCTGTAATCAGCATCCTATTCTTGCTGGCCGCTCCTATTGCTGGGCTGGCATTGGGTGTTGGCCTTGGTTTTCTCCTGGGGCTGAATGGCACAGATGCTGGCAATTTCATCGCTAATGCGGTCTTTTTGCTGGTTGTGTTATCAATTATCCCACTCTACCGCTTTTCAGTTGATGAGCTTGGGCTGAAAATAATAAAAGCTAAATGGGGATTCCATGTTGCTATCTCGTTGGCAGTATTCGCGAGCTATCTGCTGGTTTATATTTTTGTGATCCGAATATCCGGCTTGAGACCAGTCGATAGCGAAACGATCTGGGGATTGGTCACTTATGCTGTCGTCGTTTTGGCTGAGGAAATCCATATCCGCGGCATCCTTTACCGGGCTCTAGAGAAACGTTTTTCTGGCATCATAGCGTTAATTGGTTCATCGGTGATTTTTGGATTGCTTCACGCTACCCAGGGGGTACGCGGGGCTGTTTCCAAGGCTATGTCCGGCTGGTTGTGGGGCAGTATCCGCTATTCGACAGGGATGATTCTTCTGGTCATTTTTCCGATCCATTTTACCTATAACTCAATGTGGCTTTTATTCGAAGGCAATTGGAACAATCCACCTGCTTGGGCTCCCTATGCTTTACCATTGCTAGAATTCCTTTTAGGTTTAGCAATTGTGATATTCACGAATAAACGCACTAAATCGGAAAAATGAATATCGTGAAGATGCTTTTTTATCTCATAACCATAATCCAATTGGTTTTAAAGTGAATACCATGATAAACATTGACCAGCGGTGTTGATTGAACTTTATTCAAGATGTTATAAAATCATGAAAGATATGGTTATCTTTGATGCCACAGGTTTAAATGGAAATGAAAATGATTACGTCAGGTTTACGCAAGTTGCGCTGGGTGGGGTTAGGACTGCTGCTGATTGCCACGCTCGCTCTGATTGCGGCATACCTCATCTATCCACCAGAATTCATCAACCGGTTACTGCGCTGGGGTGACGCAGATGTTTACGATTACCAGAAATTCCCAGAGCGCACCCTGGAGACGGGGGAAACCTCTTTTGAATTTTCGCTCAACCTGGAGGAAGACCGCGTCCGGACGCAATTTGAAACGGTTGGCGGCATCGAAGATTTCGACCGCTTCCTGGAAAAGAACCGCACCCAGGCGTTCCTCGTCATTCAGAACGATGCCATCCTGTACGAGCAGTATTTTAACGGGGCGGAGCGCGAGTCGATCGTCACATCCTTTTCCACGGCTAAATCCTTCACCTCTGCACTGATCGGGATTGCAATTGCAGAAGGCCATATCCAAAGTGTCAATGACCCGATCACCGAATATTTACCGGAACTGGCAGAAAGAGACCCTGCCTTCGCCAAGATCTCCATCCGCGACCTGCTGATGATGTCCTCTGGGATCAAATATTCCGAACCTCCGGATAACGCCACAACCTATTATTACCCCGATCTGCGCAGACTGGCATTGGAAACGACCCGCATCATCGATTCGCCTGGAAAAACCTTTCATTACAACAACTTCCACCCCCTGCTGTTGGGGCTGATCTTGGAGCGCGCCACAGGCACGAGCGTCGCCAACTATCTGCAGGAAAAGATCTGGAAACCAATCGAGATGGAATACCCCGGCTCGTGGAGCCTGGACGAGAACGGTTTTGAAAAAATGGAAAGTGGGATCAATGCTCGTGCCATCGATTTGGCCAAGTTCGGGAGGTTGTTTCTCGACCAGGGTAATTGGGACGGGAAGCAAGTCATCCCGGCTGAGTGGGTTGTAGCC
>JARROY010000480.1:0-3432 GCA_037383445.1 Anaerolineales bacterium
ATCTCTTTGGGGTCACCTGCTCTTCGGGGTCGATCTTGCCCCGCCTTTCAAAAAGCAGAACGCCTTAGTTCGCCGGGTCGCTGGAAATCAGGCAAGCAAGAGGCCAGCCTTCGGGTACAAATACATCGCTTCATTAAACGGACCGCCAGACGCCGACTACCCCACCATCATGTGGAGTGATACCCATCTTGACCACCTTCAGTTGGGGACCAGCGGTGAACTCTATTTCGGGAACCCCACCGAGAAGGATATTGGCCAATACCAGCCCATCCTCGAGGCTTTAAAATCGCTACCGGTACGTTCGGTCATCCAGACAAGCTACTCGCGCGGTTCAATGGTACTGCGCAATGATAGGAATGGCAGAATTCGGTAGCTCAGGAGCTTCCAAATTTCTCGGTGGCCGGGGGATCGAAGTAGTAGAAAAACTATCTTAGATGGCAGAGAAGAGCTTCAACCGGGTAGATGTACCCGGATATGAACTCCATCCTAGGCACAGTCGGATTACGTTGATTCTCAACGATGGGCAGCAAGAAACTTACGCAATAGTCGATTGAATTCTTCCGGCTTTTTTCGGGTTACGATTTATACTACTTGTGAATTTATTCCTAATATTTACGTGCTACCACCTTTCCGGTAACATGAATATAGATTTCTAAGAGGACTTGCGTAAAAAAACCAAAAACTGTTCACTGGAGGCGCAATATAATATCTGTAAAGATTTAATTCTGAGGAGGAATGACATGAATACCAGAATGAAAGCAGCTTTTATTGGCTACCTGTTAGCCTTATTATTGATAACTTCCTTTGGCTTCGTCTATCTTCTTAGACCCGAATTCATGTCCTACCATGCCGCCGCAATGGGTATGCCCTGGGAAGACGTACCAAGAGGGACCCAAATCATCATTATCGCTCTCATGAAATCTTATGGGGGCGCAGAGCTGGCATTAGCCCTAGCCTTATTTATAGTTTTATGGTTTCCATTTCGTAAAGGAGAGGTGTGGGCGAAATATGCAATTCCGGCGGCCGCGCTTGTGTATACGATTCCAGCTCTTTATGTTACTCTTCATGTGAGAGCATCCACGCCCGCTGAACCACCTTGGATTGCTGTCGTTGTAGGCATTGTATTAGTCATGGTGAGTTTTATTCTTTCACTGACCGATAAGTGAGGGGGATTGTCTGCAAAAATACTATCAGAGGAATGACAAATTGTTTCAATCGCTGATGGCTCTTTTCGCGAGGGTTGGTTTGATTGAATAGGACCCTATAATCATTCCCTGTATGTTGTCAGACCTTTTGGGACGTAAATCGATTTAAAAAATAATTTGTGCCTGTCGGTCACCCCCTCAACAAAGCATGCGCCCAGGCCGATGGGTTTAACCGTAAAACAGTATTTCAATCTTCCAAAGTCCAAAACCTCTTTCCGATGGGTCGGAAGTGACTGTGCTCGCATTGCGTCCTCGACAGCATAAATTGAAGATAAAATGTTCGTTTAGACGGACTGTTTTTTTCTTTGTATAATTACATAAATAGTTTTAAGGCGATTCTAGGAGGGGCGGGAAATTCCAGTTACCTGCTGAGATCAACGAAAGGTGATTTTGTATTAACCGTTTTTAATTCAAAAGAATGGATAGATGTAATAAATTTGAGAAAATTATTGAATTATTTAGACAAAAATGAATTTAACACAACAAAACTGTTACCCCGGCTTGATGGGGCATATGTCACCAAATTTAAGAATTTTCCGGTATTGATTAAACATTACATCCGCGGGAAAGTGTATGAGAATTTGACGAACAAAATGCTAAGACAAACGGGGAAAGAGCTCGCGAGATTGCACAAAATACCTCCACCAGATTATCTTCCCCTGACCCACTCCTATGGCAGGCAAGTGTTTACAAAGGTGATTGGCAAGGGCATCGATTTGGACTTTGAGGCTTGGCTCGCAGGTAAACAACGGCGCATTAAGAAACAGCTCCCCAAAAAGTTACCAAGAGGATTGATTCATGGGGACCTGTTTTATGACAATGTGCTTTTCAAAGGTAATGAAATGCTCACATTAATTGATTTTGAAGAAGCGTGCAATTATTTCTTTATCTTTGATGTTGGAATGGGGATCCTTGGACAATGTAGAGAAGGAAATAGCATCTCTTTAAAAAAAGCCAAAGAATTTGTTTCTGGATATCAGAAAGTGAGGAAACTAGAAAAAATCGGGAAGGAAAAATTAAAATTATTTGTCGAATACGCCGCCGTTGCAACCTCTTATTGGCGATTCTGGAATTACCATATCTTTATCCCTACTCCCGAAAAACAAAAAACGCACCGCAAAATGATGCAAATAGCAGATCACATCAGGGCAATCTCCCCAAGAGATTTTTCTAAAGCGCTTTTTGGAACCACATAAAAACATTCAGCAAAATATATCTCGCCAAGACCGAACCCGTTTACCGATGAGTCAACCGCTAGCGATAAATATGATTATCCAAAGCCTCATTGATCTAAACCTTACAAAGCTTTGAAAGAATAAAAAATGAGCACTTTTGAAATTGTGGCCCACCGAGGTGTACCAAACGAATACCCGGAGAACACACTGACCTCTTTTGAACGCGCCATTGAATTGGGTGCGGACGCCGTTGAACTGGATGTGCGATTGACAAAGGACAAAATTCCGGTTGTCTATCATTACTACTACCTCGATATGGTCACCACACTCACAGGTCCAATTTTCTCTTTCACCTTTGAACAACTCAAATCAGCAGAATATACGGGAACAGCACAAAAAGGTGGGGCCTATTACCGCATTTCATCTCTCGAAGATGTACTAGAGAGGTTAGGGGGGCGGATCGGGTTCGAGATAGAAATAAAAGGTCCAGAGCCCGAATCAGTTGCGATCATTGGGTCGCTGATGAACCGCTGGAAACATCTATGGGATACAGTTGAGATGACTTCCTATGAACCCATGTTGTTATACAGGATCAAACAAGCATGCCCTGGCATCATCACTGACTTGCTTTTACCGAAATCCGAGCCCTGGATGGATTTAGACGTTGTCGCTTACAATGCCATCCATCTCGGCAAGTTGGCAGGCGCGAGAACCGTCCATTTGCATCCCACCCAACTGACCAGTGAGGTCGTCCAAATTATACGCGACCAGGGATTAGAGGTCCATGCTTGGGATGTCAATGAGATAGATTCTCTGCAATTAATCGCCTCTCTAAGAATTCCCAAATTCTCCACTGACAAACTGCAGCAAGCGCTCGATTTTCGCCATAATCTAAAGGACTAATTGAGACAGACGATATAATAAATATATTTTTTAATAAATGAGTTTAGGCACAGGCGAGAAAAACTATTGAACCGCGAGGTATTGAGTTATGAAGATTATCCGAGATCAACTTAATTTTGTAAAGTCACCAAGTGCATTCATGATGCAAC
>JARROY010000481.1:0-1990 GCA_037383445.1 Anaerolineales bacterium
TCTCGCTGGCGCCTGGAACGGTTGGGCGGAGCAGTCTCTGGTTTTCGGTGAGCACTTGGGATGGTGGCTCGCTTTGGGACTGATCATGGCTTTTATCCCTTATTTCCTTTATTCAAAACATATCCACCTCTTCTTTGCCCCAATTAACTTCCTGCTGTCTCCTAGATACAGTTCTCCCGGTGAACTCCTGCCCCTCGATTTCGAAGATGAATCCATCGAGCAGTTTGGCGCCACGCGTTTAGAGGACCTCTCATGGTTCCAGATCATGGATGCGTATGCCTGCATCATGTGCAACCGCTGCCAGGACGCCTGCCCCGCTTACAACACCGGCAAAGTCCTCTCCCCGGCAGCATTGGAGATTAACAAGCGCTACTTCATCAACCAGGAGATTAAAGCCTTGGCGGCCGGTGAAGAAAGCTCGCAGACCCTGCTGGAATTTGCGATCAGCGAGGAAGCCGTGATGGCCTGCACGGCCTGCGGGGCCTGCACTAACATCTGCCCGGTAGGCAACGACCCGATGCGGGATATCATGGACATCCGCCGCTCGATGGTACTGATGGAAAACAACTTCCCGGAGCAGTGGCAGAACGCCTTCCGCGGCATGGAACGCACCTCCAACCCCTGGGGAGTACCGCCTGCCGAGCGGATGAAATGGGCCGAAGGATTCGATGTCCCAACCATCGAAGAGAACCCGGAGTTTGACCTGCTGTGGTGGGTCGGCTGTGCCCCGGCCACCGATAACCGCGCCCAAAAGACCGCCCAAGCTTTTGCCCAGATCCTATCGCGCGCCGGGATCAATTACGCCGTGCTGGGGAAGAATGAACAATGCACCGGCGACTCGGCGCGGCGGGCGGGCAATGAATATCTTTTTTACGAGATGGCTATGGCCAATGTGGAAATCCTCAACGAGGTTGCCCCAAAACGGATCGTGACCACCTGCCCGCACTGCCTGCATACCATCAAAAATGAGTACCAGGCTTTCGGCGGGAATTATCAGGTCATCCATCACAGCCAACTGATCGAAGAATTGATCAGTGAGGGTAGACTGAAGCTGGATGCCGCCCAAAATGCCTCCATTACTTTTCACGATCCATGCTATCTTGGGCGGCAGAATCACGTCATTGATGAGCCGCGTGATGTGCTCAGGAGCAGCGGAGCGCAGCTGGTTGAGATGGCGCTCAGCGGCGAAAAATCTTTCTGCTGTGGGGCTGGGGGCGCTCAAATGTGGAAGGAAGAAGAACATGGTGAGACCGGCGTCAACCTGAGCCGCTTCAAGCAAGCCGCAGAAACCGGCGCCGATACCCTAGCTGTGGGCTGCCCATTCTGTATGGTGATGCTGACCGATGCCAGCAAAGCACAGGGCAGCCCGATGCAGGTCAAGGATATTGCCGAGATTGTGGTGGAGGGGTTGGGGTAAAATTTCCAATCCAAATTGTATAAACCATTACCGGGGCGCACACCATAGTATGTGCGCCTTTTTTAATTTGTTTTATTCCACTTCTAGCAAAAAAACTGCTGAGTTTCAAAACAATTTGTAGGTTCTGTGCATATTCTCTGTATAATATAGGAAGTTGATTATCCATTCTCAAGGAGGTAATTCATGAGCAGTCAAACTCCCTTACAGGAAGAAAAGAAATCCAAGAAGTCAAACCCAGGGTCAGGATGGTTCGGCTTAGTCTTGATCGTCCTCGGGATCATCTTTTTTGCCCAGCAAATCGGGAATTTTGAGTTTACTAACTGGTGGGCAGTTTTTATCTTAATTCCAGCCTTCAGCGCCTTCGGCTCGTCCTTTAGAATGTGGCAGCGGGATGGAAGATTCCATTTCGGCGTGTGGTCCGCTTTTTACGGCGGGCTCTTCCCGTTGATGGTAGCCTTAATGTTCTTTTTCAATCTTGACTGGGGAAAATACTGGCCGGTCTTTGTCATTCTGCCCGGCTTCGGCACCATGATAAGCGGGCTGCCTTTCCAGCGGCCGGAAGATGTTAAAGTA
>JARROY010000482.1:0-1956 GCA_037383445.1 Anaerolineales bacterium
CACCCACGAGTTGATAACGCAAGCTATTGTGCACCGAGAATAGTCTGATATATGATATGAACATGAAGAGATTGTCAGTTGTAATATTCATCCTGGTTATTTTTCTTCTAATTGGTTGTCAGAAAGCTGAAGAAGGATTGATCCCAACGCTGACACCGACAGATGAAGTTACGGTGACTGTATTACCAACGATCACACCAACCCCCAAACCATCTCCAACACCGACTAGGTTAAAACTAGAAGGATATGAATTTCCAAATTCGATTGATCCGACAAAACGATACATGTTCTATCTTCACGGGAAGATATTAGAAGATCAAGGCATCCCAGCGGTAAGTCCCGAGGTCGGTGAGTATCAATATGAAGAAATCCTACGGACGTTACAGAGCTACGGTTTTGAGGTCATCAGTGAACAAAGACCAAAGGATGCAGATGGATGGGAATATGCCCAGAGAACTGCAGGGCAGGTATCCGAACTGATCACATTTGGCGTTCCACCTGGCTCGATCACCGTCGTTGGAGCCTCAAAGGGAGCCACCATCGCAACAGTTGCATCGCATCTGGTGGGCAACCCCGAAGTGAACTACATTCTGCTGGGTACCTGCCACCCAACCCTGGTAGAAGAGTGGAAACAAGGAGGCTTGATACTTTCTGGAAATGTTTTGGCCATCTACGACTTTGAGGACGATGAGTACTCTGGCTCGTGTGAGGAACTCTTCAGCTTTGCTGAGGGAAAGGGGCTTAACCACCACGATGAACTCGTGCTCCAGGTGGGAACGGGTCATGGCATACTCTACCAGCCGTTGCCGGAATGGGTACTCCCCACTGTGAAGTGGGCAAACCAAGAGTGGTAGATTCGAATTGATTTCTGAAGGAGATCGACTATGAGAGATTCACTATTCTGGGATGTTACCGTTCCACGAGCAATGAGCATCTATGCCAATGTGATCTTTATGGTGCTGTGGATTGGGTTCGTCGTTGCATTGATTACAAGTCAAGAGTTGCTGAATGTGTTCTGGAACTGGACACAGGCGTTGCCACTGGTGCCAAAGATCATCGTCTGGGTGTTGTTTCTCCCAATTTTGGTAGGGTTGTGGATTTGGGAATCCTCCTGGCCAGTACTTGGACGCTTGGCAGGATTTGCCGGTATTTTTGCCTGGACTCTACTGGCCGTATCCAGTTTATATAAAGCCTTTCGGTAGATTTGCTTTCACAGGGTAGGTACCAAGCTCTATGAAATCCGACATAAATTAGAAAGAAGGATAAAAAAATGAATTATCGAGTTCATCGGCTTGAAGTTAAAAAAGACACAGCACAAGAGAAATTAGAGCAGTTTTTAAACCAATTGGAAGGAGAAGTTCTTTCAATAGTTCCGTATGTTACACCTACATTTCAGGGCATGGGCGCTACAGCAAAAGTTGATTTTTTGCTGATCGTGGAAAAAGTTAACTTGCTCAAGGATAAAGGGAAGCCTTCTACTAACAGTAGTATCGCTGTTTGATGAATTCGCAGCAGCCAAAATCAGTGATAAGGGATGCAAGTATGTCTAGTTTCCGTTTGTGGATAGGCCTTAGTATTATGGTATTACTGTCAACAGCCTGTAATACCCAATACCCGGAAACATGTCCATCTAGCACGCCCATTGGGTTGTCAAATGTGCAGAAAATCGCCCGTGATGACAGCCTACCCTTCCGCTTTCCTCTAGAAGAGTCACCCATTGATAATATTCTTTACTTTGGCTGGTTTGGAGTTTCCAATGAATGTCCACCTGATAAGGTGGATTGTTATGATTCTCCTGTGCGCAAATTTCACGCCGCTGAGGTCTACAAGCGTCCAGCAGGAGCACCGGTGTATGCGATGACAGTTGGAACGATTAGTTTTTCAGGGCGAGCAGGTGGCTATGGCTGGTTGATCCTGATAGATCATCCGCAGGCAAACTTATATTCGTTGTATGGC
>JARROY010000483.1:0-2747 GCA_037383445.1 Anaerolineales bacterium
ATTCATTGTCGGTCCTGATTATTGTGTTATTTTCAATCTTACTTTGAGTAGTGGGTGCCCACCAGAGTACAAAGTGTTGAAAATCACGGCTCACATTGTGGTCAATCGTTATATTTGATGAGGCCATCTTCACCGCGTCATCCCACCAGCTGATTTCAATAAAGCCCATATTATGGTAGGTAAAGTTGTGGTGGATATAGATATTATCCTTGTGATTTCGTCCATCATCTATTTCTATGGCACCACCATCACCGCCCCATTCACCACCAGCGACAAACATGTCCTCTATCGTGTTATTGGATATTTCCTGGTTGCCGATCCCGATGTGAATGCCAATTGGCCCCCAGTTTGGATAAGACAAAAATCCATCACCTTGATCCATATTGGGATCATGAATATAGTTATCCGTAATCAGGCTGAATTCGCTATAAGAATGAATGGCTTTTGGTGTATTGGCAAACTCATTATTTCTAATAGTGACATGGTCATTTCCTAAACTCACATGCAGAGCGCCAGTAGACCATACTACCTCAAAACCAGCATCTACCGGGGCTGGCGCAGTATGATGAAAATATAGATTTTCCACGATTTGATAGTCCCCCCTAACTCGTAACGTATTTCCATAATAGTCATAAAAATTAGGATTTGTAAAACGGGGGGCACTTCCAGTTCCGTATGCTGAAATTGTTATCGGATTACTTGCAGTACCATCTCCATTGATGGTTACACAGCCTTCATAACTGCTGCCTCGTTTGAAGTAGATACTATCCCCAGGCTGAAAAGTCATACTAGTTACTTTATCCAATGTTTTCCACGGGCTGTTTTCATTCATCCCACTGTTTTTATCATTGCCACTGCTACTGTCGATGTAATAGTCCTGTCCATTTGGTCTGGCTTTAGCGCACCTAATTGCATTGCACCTGCATTCTCTTCTACCTGGGTGACAGTTTTGAATCCAGGTATAGGGACTGTACGGTCGCTTCGGCCCCAAATCCAGGCCAGCGCGCCTTGAGCAAGGGTACGGCCGTCACTGGTGATGATCTCTCGAATAGCTTCGATCTTTTTCAACCACTCCGGATTGGGATGGCCATCCACTAATCCGACAAACCAGTCCGCATGCTTGCGCACATCATCATCCGGAAAGCTGGTAGTTGTGGTGAACTTCCCCGTCAGAATCCCCATCCCCAATGGGCCGCGGTTAATACTGGCAAGATCAAATTCTTCACAGATTTCCAAGACTTCATCCACGCCATCAAAGATATTCAATTGCTGCTGAACTACCGAGCAGTTCTCGCCTTGGGCAAAGGCACGCACTGCGTCAGGGCGGTCAGTGCTCCATCCATAACATCGAATTTTTCCTTCTTTTACAAATTCCTCCAGTAAGTTCCGGATCTCAATAGATTTTTCAATATCATATCCCCAGACATGCAGTTGGTAGATATCAATGTAATCCGTTCCCAAGCGGCGTAAGCTGTTTTCCAGATCTTCCCGCATATGTTCGGCAACCGGGGCTGTTTCAAAAGGTTCTGCATATGGACGGACATCTTTAGTCTTTGCATCAATCTTGTCCCCAAATTTGGTCGCAATCACTACCTGATCGCGCTTCCCTTTTACCGCCTGCCCCAATATCTGTTCGCTGTAGCCACAGCCATAGTTTGCGGCGGTATCAAAGAAATTTGCACCCGCGTCGATTGCTGCATGGATAGCGCGAATGGATTCATCATCATCCACCTCGCTCCACCCAGCTGGTGACCCCATATAAGTCCAGGGGCCACCAATTGCCCAACAGCCCATCCCAACAGCCGAAACTTCTATTCCCGAACGGCCCAATTTTCGTTTCATGCTTAATCCTGAAATTCCATCGGTCCAGGTTTATTGTCCAGAATTTCCTCAATCTTTTCCAGCATATCATCTGTAATCTGGTCTACTACATCTAATGCCTGCAGATTATCTTCAAGCTGGGATACTATTGATGCCCCCATAATAACTGTGCTGACATTCGGGTTTTTCAAACACCAAGCTAAAGCTAACCGAGCCATATTGGTTCCCATATCATCTGCCAGCTTACTCATCTCTTTTACCTTTTCAATTCTTGATTTGGCTTCATCAGTTTCAAACATTTTTCTCAACCAGTCATATCCGGGCAGATTTATCCTGGAATCCTCGGGAATGCCATCATTATATTTGCCTGTCAACATGCCAGAAGCCAGGGGAGACCAGATCGTCGTTCCAAGACCGATAGTGTTATATAAACGTCCGTATTCAATTTCAAAACGATAGCGCTCAAACATATTGTATTGCGGCTGCTCCATAGTTGGGGGGATCAAGTTGAATTGCCGCGCAACGCTATGTGCTTCCATTATTTGCTGGGCAGACCATTCCGATGTGCCCCAATAACGCACTTTCCCCTGATGGATTAATTCTGTCATTGCACGTACTGTTTCTTCCATGGGAACACGCGGGTCTGGACGATGACAAAAGTATAGGTCTAAATGATCAACTTGCAAGCGCTCCATTGCCTGGTGACAAGCATCATAAATGTGAATTCTACTCAAGCCCCATTGATTTGGGTTAGGGTTTTGGACAACTCCCCCGTGCACTTTGCTAGACACCAAATAACTGTCCCTGCGCCACCCTAGTTTTTGGGGCTTGGGTAACATTTGGTAAACAGGCAGATGTTGATCTCGCCACGGAGTTGTTAAAAACCGCTTACGACTCAGGAGTGAATTTTTTTGACAATGCAGAAG
>JARROY010000484.1:0-3156 GCA_037383445.1 Anaerolineales bacterium
CTTGCGGCCAGCGGATTGGTAATGGAGGTCGGTGGATTGATGACCCACGGAGCAATTGTCGCCAGAGAGTACGGGATTCCAGCGGTAGTCGGTGTCAACCAAGCAACCGAGATTTTCCATGATGGTGATCGCATACGGATTAACGGCAGCACCGGCCTGATCGAAAAAATTGGGTAAAAAGCCAATATTAGGGATCAAATCAATTTTATTTACTCATTTTTATTCAAACGGTCGTTGACATCTAGTATGCTTTTTTGTATAATCACAACAACATAACCAATTTTCCATATCCGGGAGGAGTAGTGAGACCGGCACTCCTATAGAGAGGAAGGGTCAACGGCTGAAAGCCCTCCGAGAACGCCATCTCATGAAGGTCGCCTGGAAGGATGCCGAAGAAATTAGCACAACTGCTAAAAGTAGACCGGCACGGGTAAGCCCGATACAGCGGAACCCTGATGTTAGTCGGGGCTTGAGTGCGCCAATTTAACTTGGCGAATAAAGGTGGTACCGCGGAAGTTCGCTTTCGTCCTGATTTGGATGAGAGCGTTTTTTATTTGGAGCATCAAATGAGACTATCCTCCCAACCAAACAAATCCTGGGGTAAAGAGGCCCCCTTGCTCATTTCAGCAGAACTCGCTGAGATGGGCGGCTTGGTTGTTCAGTAAGCATCCTGCTTGCTGATATCAAATCATGATATGCCACTCAGTGTTAGCAAATAAAAATATATAACCTTAAGAAACAACCGGAGTTCTAAAATGAACAAGCATACATTACCAAAAACCTATGATTTCAACCAAACCGAAGACCGCATTTACCAAATGTGGGAAGAGAATGGCTATTTTGAACCAACTAACCAGCCTCTCGATCCTGACCATGATCCGTCGATCAAACCCTTTGTGATCTCGATTCCACCGCCCAACGTAACCGGAGAGCTGCACCTCGGCCATGCATTATTTGTGTCTATGGAAGACTTGATGATCCGCTATCACCGCATGAAGGGTATCCCGACTCTCTGGGTTCCGGGTTCTGATCATGCCGGGATTGCTACACAGCTACAGGTCGAGAAGGATTTAATGAAGACCGAAGGAAAACGCCGAGAAGATATCGGACGAGAAGCCTTTGTTGAGCGCACCTGGGAATGGAAGAGAAAATATGGGGGCATCATCACCAAACAGATTCGCCGCCTTGGAGCCTCCTGTGATTGGAGCCGGGAGCGTTTTACTCTGGACAACGGCCTATCTGTAGCCGTAAACGAAGCCTTTGTCCGCCTTTATGAGAAAGGGCTCATCTATCGCGGCCCGCGCCTGATCAATTGGTCTCCGGGACTGCAAACGGCTGTATCGGACCTGGAGGTAGAGTATTCCGAAGAAGCTGGCAAATTGTATTACTTTAAATACCGCATCCAGGATTCGGATGATTTCATTCCCGTGGCTACCACAAGACCAGAAACCATCCTTGGTGATACCGCGGTCGCGGTACACCCCGAAGACGAGCGGTTCCAGCAATTCATCGGGCAGACTGCCCTGGTACCGATCCTGGATCGTGAAATTCCCGTGATCGCAGATTCTTATGTCGATCGGGAATTTGGTACGGGTGCATTAAAGATCACCCCAGGTCATGATATTAACGACTATGAAATCGGCGAAAGACACAACCTAGAGATCGTCTCGATCCTCAATAAGGATGCCTCGATCAATGAACATGGAGGCCCTTATGCCGGGCAAGATCGATTCGAATGCCGGAAAAATATCTGGGCAGACATGAAGGAGGCTGATCTCGTCATCAAGGAAACCGACTACACCCTCAAAGTCCCGCGATCCCAACGCGGCGGTGAAATCATCGAGCCAATGATCTCAACCCAATGGTTCGTAAAAATCAAACCGCTTGCTGAGCCCGCCCTGGCAGCCGTGCAGGATGGACGCATTCAGATCGTGCCACCAGATGTGTTAGATACCTGGTTCTCTTCCGGGCTCTGGCCGTTCTCCACACTGGGTTGGCCGGAGGAAACGCCAGATTTAAAATACTTTTATCCCACTTCGGTCCTTGAAACCGGATACGATATCCTCTTCTTCTGGGTGGCCCGGATGATTATGTCCGGGTTGGAATATACCGGACAGGTACCATTTCACACCGTGTATCTGCACGGCATTATCCGCGACGAACTCGGCAGGAAAATGAGCAAGACCACAGGCAACGTAATCGACCCCTTAGAGGTCATGGACGAGATGGGTACCGATGCTTTGCGTTTCACCCTGCTGGTAGGGTCTTCTCCGGGTAAAGATACGAGTGTCAGCCTGAAAAAAGTGGAAGCAAACCGCAACTTTGCCAATAAACTGTGGAATGCAACCAGGCTGGTTCTCTCTCTCGTGGATCAAGCTCCACAGGACGCTGATCTCGACTCAACCGATTGGACCTTAGCTGATTCCTGGATCTGGGCGAGAATACGCCAGCTGAACAACACCGCTAACAGGCTTATCGAGGCATACCAATATGGTGAGGCTGGCCGGCAGATTTATGACTTTTTCTGGGGAGAGTTCGCGGATTGGTATCTGGAAATTGCTAAAATCCAAGTAGCCGAGGGTGGGGCCAGAGCAAAGAAAACCGCCATCGCCTTGGTAAAAATTCTGGACAGAATTCTGCGCCTTCTGCATCATGAAGCGATCAGCAATTTCAACTTAGTGATGGATATTATCCGCGCCATCCGCAACCTCCGCGCAGAAAAACAAGTAAAACCGGGGCGTCGGATTGGGGCAACCATCACAGCAGGTGAATTTACAGAAACCCTACATCAGCAAGCATCCACGATCTCAGCACTAAGTCATCTCAATCCGGCATCCTTCAAAATCCTGCCATTCCTGGAGAATAAACCAGAGGGCACAACCGCACTGGTGGTTGGTCCGGCAGAGATTTTCCTCCCTCTATCAGACTTGATCGATCCAACCGAGGAAAAGAAACGATTGAAATCCGATTTGGAGGAAGTCGATCAGCAGATCGACCGGTTAGAAAAGCTGCTTTCGAGTCCATTCGCTCAAAAAGCTCCGCCAGAGGTGGTTCAAAAAGAACGAAGCCGGTTGGAAAGCTTTAAGGATACAGCTGAAAAAATCCAAAGCCAGCTCCAAGAACTGGGATAAGAAAAATCTGCAGCCCCATTAATTA
>JARROY010000485.1:0-1929 GCA_037383445.1 Anaerolineales bacterium
TTTTACCCCGTAACTTGAAAGAAAACTATATAATTAGACTATGCGAGAAGAGACACTAGATATCTTATGTAACCCATATAAGGGAGAACCGCTCACCTTAGTGGCCAATTCACTGGTGGGAGCGGCATCCGGGCAAGTCTTTCAAATCAGGGATGGAATTCCCGTCATCCTGGCAGATGAAGGCTTGCAGGGACGCAACCGCAAATCCAAAATACTCCACGACTTTTGGGCGTTCGGGTATGATGCCATCGTTTCGTTAGGAGATAAGATCCAACTGAACACCGAGCTCATGGTAAGGGAACAGTATATTGCCAAATTAGAGCTAGCCCCGGGAGACAAGGTGCTTGAAACCGCAGCTGGAACAGCATCAAATTTATTCCACCTGCCAGAAAGCATTGATTATTATGGATTGGACATTTCATTCCGAATGCTGAAGCACGCCCGTAAGAAAGCCAAGGCGGCAGATCGCCAAATCGAACTGGTTCAAGCCGATGCCGCATATATCCCATTTAGGGATGACATGTTCAACTTGGTTCTTCAGATGGGCGGTCTGCAATTTTTGGAGGATCCTTTTAGATCCGTGAGTGAAATGGCGAGGGTAGCGCTTCCAGGGACAACCGTGCACATTATTGACGAAATTGGTGGGGCGGTCAGGACTCTTTCAAGACTACCTGCCCATACAAAATATGCCAAGGACAAAGAGACTGCATTGGAAGGGATCAAACGTCTGGCACCACAAGGCATGATGGATGTATCATCTCACATCATCGAAAAAACTGATTTCTATGCCCTTTCCTTCAAAAAGCCTACACCCTAAGATACTGCGCTGCCAACTTATGATAATTATGGAAATCTCGGAGAAATTCGAGAGATAGCCTAGCCCCGAACACCGAAAGGTTTTTCAGCATGTCTCGCGGTCGAAGAATCTCACGCGTAAAATACAAAATCCCCCCCGAAAAAATCTCGGAGAGATACCTGAGAGAATGGGATAGCAAAAAACTTTTTCATTCCCCTGAAAGCTTTCCTAAACTCAACCGCTCGGAGTTATTTAATCGGGCGGGACCAATCTGTATCGATATTGGCTGCGGGACTGGTGAATTTACCAATGCCCTTGCCGCACAAAACCCAGATCAGGATCATTTAGGGATTGAGATTTCACGCAGAGCGATTTACCATGCCGTCCACCAAGCTGCCCGGCTTCATCTTAAGAATATCCTCTATATCAAAGCCGATTTCAAACTTCTGGGACCTCTTTTTTCACAAAGCTCCCTTTTAACTGTATATTTGAACTTTCCTGACCCAAACTATGGCGGCGAAAACCGGAGAAAACACCGCCTATTCACCCCCCAATTCCTTGATTTAATGCATGATGCTTTGATTCCTGGAGGAACTATCCAGGTCGTTACCGATCAAAAGGCTTTTTTAATCGATATGCTGGAAATTGCTGAATCCGATCACAGATTTGCTAAAACCCATCCAGACCGGTATCTAAAAACCTTCTCTCCCCCCGAAAAAACTCGCTTTCAGATTGCATGGGAGAAATTTGAACGACCCGTTTACAGGTTTATCCTGACAAAGAATATATAGCGTAATGAGCTACCCCACCTTAAGACGAGTAATAACCCACTGATACAAAATTTTTAGGGATTTAGATACAATTTAAACTATTAAACCGTGCGGGACCGCGGTTTCACCGGACTTCCCAAACGAAGTAATTGGAATCGATACCGATCCCTTCGGTCACTATAACCTCATTCCCCTCACAATCCACAACCCTTCCACTGTACCCCTCCTCTGGCGCGTCGGCAAACCACTCAAAGTAGATCGGCAGACGAATATCTCGCGAGTGGGTCTTTTTAAGCTCGGTCAAGAGGCGATTCCGCCCCCAACCATTCTTCTCCGGTGCAAAGGCAAAATAGACCTCACAAA
>JARROY010000486.1:0-1920 GCA_037383445.1 Anaerolineales bacterium
GGCCAGCGCTGACCGTACCTTTTATGGGGAGTGTCTTTAACATCTTTTTGCTAAGACAGTTCTTTGCCCAGGTGCCGGATGAACTCTACGATGCCACCCGCATCGATGGAGGCGGTCATGTGCGCTTTTTACTCCAGGTTGTGCTGCCCCTCTCAAAAGCGCCTGTAATGGTGATCACTGTGCTCTCCTTCATCGGTTCCTGGAATGCATTAGCTTGGCCGTTATTGGTCACCAATTCTCCCGACTGGCGCCCGATCTCGGTTGGCCTGCTGAATTTCGTTACCGAGGCAGGGCAGGAATTCAACCTCACGATGGCAGGTGCTTTTATTACAATCATCCCTATCCTGATAATTTACTTCATCACCCAAAAGCAGTTTACGGAAAGCATTGCCCGTACTGGGCTGAAAGGATAATTATTGATAATTGGATAAACGAAAATTTTAAGGTAATAAGTATTTACAACTGGTAGAATTGGACATGCAGGTAAACCTGCATTTAATTAGTCATATAACTAATAAAGGAGAAGAAATGACTAAACGAGTTTTATACATACTTATACTGCTAGCAATGGTTCTGGGTCTAACCTTGGCCGCTTGCGGCGGCGGTACTGCCCAAAATACTGAAGAACCGGCCGCAGAAGAGCCAGCCACAGAGGAACCGGCCGCAGAGGAACCGGCGACAGAAGCACCAGCCGCTGAAGAACCCACCGCTGAGCCAATGATGGACCTCAGCGGAACAACGGTCATGTTCTGGAGTGTATTTGACGAAGGTGATGAGCTAAACGATCTCATAAACGAATTTCTTGCAGAATTCAACGCCTCCAACGAATATGGCATCACCGTCGAACATCTTAGCCAGGTGGACTATGGTCCACTGGTGGATAAGGTCAACGCCGGCTTAGTTTCCGGCGACGTGCCGAATATCGCTATGGCTTATGTAAGTGACCTTGCAAATTGGGACACGCTTGATGCGGTTGCCGATCTCGTTCCTTATGTGAGCGATCCGGATTATGGTTTAACTCAGGAAGAACTGGATGCCATTTATCCTGGTAGTTTTGCCGATGGTATGACCGTTGACGGCCGCCGCATAGCATGGCCTCTGAGCCAATCTGCCAATGTAATGACGTATAACTTCACATGGGCAAAGGAACTTGGTTTTGACAACCCACCCTCTAACGCTGCTGAAGTGAAAGAACAGATATGTGCCGCAGCTAATGCTAATGCGACAGACGACAATCCGGACAACGATGGCACTGGGGGTATGGTTTGGCGCCCCAGCGCAGCAAACTACCTATCTGTGGTTTACGCCTTTGGTGGTTCCGAATTGAACGCCGATAAAACCGCTTATGATTTCACCTCACAACCCTTTGTGGATGCTGCTAATTACATCAACGACTTGAAGGCTGAAGGTTGTACCTTCGAGGTAGATGGCTATCCGAATCCCGAACAAGCCAACCGTCTAGCCCTGATCACGCTCAGTTCCACAGCCGGTCTACGCTTTTACACAGCAGCCTTCGAAAATGCTGGAAATGATGACGATTGGGGCTTTATCCCCTTTGTCGGTCCTGATGGTAATCGCAGCGCAGATGCATACACCCAGTCAGTTGGTATTCTAAAATCCACCCCGGAAGAGGATTTAGCTTCTTGGCTGTTTGTCAAGTACATGACCTCACCCGAAAATCAGGCTAGGTGGATTGAAGCCAGTGGTTATTTGCCCACACAATCTACCACCGAACCCCTGTTGGCGGATTACGTAGCCTCTCAGCCGAAATTCCAATCTGCAATAGACCTCTCCGCTAACGGCCAGGCTGAACCCCAAACGTTTACAGCATGGGGCTCTGTCCGTCGAGCCATTGGAGATGCTGCTGCCTTACTATATGATCCTACTCTGGATGACGCAGGTATCATGGCCATCTTAGAG
>JARROY010000486.1:2030-3456 GCA_037383445.1 Anaerolineales bacterium
CTTAACTGGAACATTCATGACAGTTTTTTCGTTTTATCTTCATCCAATAATGAGCGGAGATGTATGAAAAATACCCAGTATATATTTTTGTTGTTCCTAACCCTGGTTCTATCAGCTTGCCTGACCCAGACTCAAACAAAATCACTTTCGGGTTCCACATGGTCATTAAGCTTATTAAATGGCCACTCATTAGTTCCCGGCAGCCATATCGAAATCCAGTTCGATCGGGATACCCTCTCCGGCTTTAGCGGATGCAATTCTTACGGTGGGAGTTACCAGGCCGGTGGAGATCACCTGCTGGCCGTTGATGAGATCGCCTCTACCGCCATGGCCTGCCTGACCCCAGAAGGAATCAACGAACAGGAGGGTGAGTACCTACAGGCACTTCGGGAAGCTGCAACCTACCTGGTAAACAGCAACCATCTCGAGATAAGTGACTCCAACGGGAATCTTCTGCTTGTTTTTCAACACCAAACAGCTGAACCAGCACTCCAAATGGACTCCTTGATTGGGAGCGGTTGGCAGGTTTTTAACGTTAATGGAGAAAGTTTAATTCCTGGCAGTCAGATTACCATGCAATTTATCCAGCTTGGAATGGTGCGAGGGTTTGGCGGATGCCGGACCTACCAAGCAGAATTTAACGAAACTGAGCAAGGAGTTGGATTCACCAGCATCAGCATGGGTGAAGAAGACTGCAAGCAGGAAGACCTATTAATTCAAGAGCAGGATTTCACCGATTTTTTTACCTGGGCAGATCATTTTGAGCTCGTTGGAGAAAACCTGATCCTTTTCACCCAACGCGGTGAAGAGATCGTTTTTATCCCGTTCGAAGAATAATAAAAAGAGACACCTTAATAGATGCCTCTTGAATCATCAATTCATCTAACCTCTTCTTAGCGGTCGGTATTTACGGTTGCCTCCCTGCAAAGCGTCTCCTAAACGTTTTCGCTGGTCTTCTTCGTATTCACTCCAATTGCCGATAACCAATCGGACTCGACCATCACCTTCGAATGCCAGGATATGCGTTGCGATACGGTCCAGGAACCAGCGATCATGGCTGACAACAATTGCACAGCCAGCAAAATTATCCAGCGCATCTTCCAATGCCCGCAGTGTGTTCACATCGAGGTCGTTGGTCGGCTCATCCAGCATGATCACATTACCACCAGCGATCATGGTTTTGGCTAAATGGACCCGGTTTCGCTCCCCGCCTGAAAGCGACCCAACCTTCTTCTGCTGATCGCTGCCAGTAAAATTGTACGAGGCTACATACGCACGGGAGTTGATCTTGCGTTCACCAAGGGTAAGAATATCTGCCCCGTCGGAAATTTCTTCCCAAACGGTTTTGTTTCCATCCAAGTTTCGAAATTGATCCTGATAGGCCAAGACAACCGTTTCGCCGATCTTAATCGAGCCCGAATCGGGA
>JARROY010000487.1:0-1906 GCA_037383445.1 Anaerolineales bacterium
GGTTGTAAAGTGCTAAGTGTTAATTGCCAGCCAATTCTACTAGGTTTGGAAAGGTGTGTCATGTAAAGCACCTGGAACATTAAATCGCTTCCCATGTGGTCAATTTTTGCTCATTTCGACCCAATTCCCGTTCACAAACCCATCCTATTTTATAAAAACCCTTAGGATTATCGATGTACAAATCCCTTCAAATTATTGGTCAAATGCATTAGAATCCGCCGCCATGATTAAAAAACGTAAACTACCCATTCCAGATTGGCTGGCAGAGACACAACCATCCCAATCTGCACAGCTAGAGGTTGAATATGACCCCCTTCCTCCCCGGCGCAGGCGAAAAGGTTGGCGAACTTTTGCCCTCCTGGTTATCATCCTTGCCGTCTATCTGTTCTTCCCCACCCAAGATACCATCCTGGTCCTCGGTATCGACCGGGCTTTTGAAAATACAGCCATTGGTCGCAGCGACACCAACATCCTTCTTTCAGTGCGCCCCCTACCCGGGACTATTTCGATCCTCTCGATTCCAAGAGATTTGTGGGTCACCATCCCCAATTATGGAGAGAACCGCATCAATACTGCCCATTACTTTGGAGAAGGCGAGCAAACAGGAAATGGCCCCCGGCTGGCGGTCACCACCGTTGAGGAAAATTTCGACCTCCGGGTTGATCGTTATGTCCGTATCCAGCTAGAAAAATTCTCCCTTGTCGTAGATGCCATGGGTGGGGTCGAACTGCAACTTGATACTGCCATGGCGGGATACCCGGCAGGCACACATCTTCTCAACGGTACCCAGGCGCTGGCTTTTGTTCGAGATCGTGCCGGAACCGACGATTTCTTCCGCATGGCCCAGGGACAGGTGTTCTTGTCCTCATTTCTCCGCACCTTGCTGAAACCCGCCACCTGGCTAAAAGCGCCCAATATTTTCATCGCCATGGTCGAAACTATCGATACCGACATCCCGCTCTGGCAAATGCCCAGACTGATAGTCACCGCGGTTCGATCCTTCCTCTTCGAGAAAATAGAGTTCATCATCCTCCAGCGCGAGATGGTCAACCCTTGGGTCACCCCGGCAGGGGATATGGTGCTGCTGCCAGATTGGCCGAAAATCCAGCCCGTCATTCAAGCAGAATTCGGGCGTTAAAAATCCGGATTATACTCAAAACCGCATCTTATCAATTAAAGCCATCTACCTCTGCTGCTGATATAATTTCAACATGCCTAGAAAACTGCGCTCATTTCGAGTCAATGCCATAGTGCTCAAGCACCAGGATTACGGGGAAGCCGACCGTATCCTCACGATCTACACTCGTGAGCGCGGCAAACTCCGCGTGATTGCCAAAGGAGTGCGCAAAGTCCATTCTCGCAAAGGTGGCCACCTGGAACCTTTCACGCATGTCAGCCTGCAGCTAGCTGAAAGCAGAAATTGGCCAATAGTCAGCCAGGCAGAGGCCCAGCATATCTACGATGACCTAAAAAAGGACCTTGAGACCATCGGGTATGCTTCTTATGCAGTCGAATTGGTTGAACGCTTCACCTTCGAAGAAGAGGAAAACGCCCCGATCTTCAACCTGCTGAAGAATACCCTAAACCGCCTAAACGAAGGAGACCCCGCGCCACTGGTGATCCGCTATTACGAAATCCGTTTGCTCGATCTGCTCGGTTTCCGCCCGGAACTCAACCGGTGTGTCGTCTCTGGAGACGAGATCCAGCCTGAAAACCAATATTTTTCCGCTGCTCTCGGCGGTGTTGTAACACCCGGAAGCGGTAAAGATCTTGCTGGAGCAGTTCCGGTCTCGGTTCGAGCGCTGAAATATTTACGCCATTTTCAACGCAGCAGCTATAGGGAAGCAACCCGGGCGGTGATTGTCCCAGAGGTTCAGCAGGAACTTGAGGTACTGATGCAGTACTA
>JARROY010000488.1:0-1898 GCA_037383445.1 Anaerolineales bacterium
GACCAGCCTGCTTCCAATTGTTGTGGTTATTGTTTGCTTTTACCTCCTCCTTTCCAGGGAGGAGAGAGATATTTACCCGTGAGGTGGGGTCAATCTTACAAGCAAAACATCGTTCCACCAAAGCACGCAACCTTGCGGTAGTTGCTGTCCACGATCAAAAATATGGGTCATTTTTTATATTTACTCGCTTGCCTTTAAATCCCTAGGAAAATATTGCCAAAGAACCAATCCGGCACACATGGCAATTGGGATAACTCCCAACGGGTTCATTTTGGTTTATTTTTTTGTCTTTCCTCTAACGCTTTGGTCGAAACCGGGTTGTTTTCCAAAATCTTCCTCCCGATTCCAAATCCGGTAGAGTTCAATCGCTCGCTCAATCACCCATTTTTCACCCGGCGGGATAATCAGGTCAACCTCTTCGGATGATAGATCCTTCAGACTCCACCAGCGATATTCGCTCCCTGACATATCATCTCCGGGCTGGATTTCCCCGCCATCATAAGCAAACAGGAAAGCAATGCTCAACATGTATCTGATTGTCTCGTCATAGGGAAACGTTGAGACGTGCACCGTTCCCAACGGGCGCACCCGAATCCCACTTCCCGCTTCCTCGTAGGTCTCCCTGAGGGCTGCCTGCAGGGCCGTTTCCCCTGCCTCCATCGCCCCATTGATCACCTGCCATCCGCCGTGCTGTTCGGTGTGGGACAACAAGAGAACCTCTTCTCTCTCATTTACAATGATGCCTAGGACTGCGGCAGGGATACAGGCGAGTCGCCTTTTTCCATCTAGAGTTGTGATATAGTTCTGTGGGCTGCTCATCCAATCACTCCTTTAGAAATAACTAATCTATACTCATATAACAACCACCTGCAAGGTAAGACCGAACACCGCTTCCCATTCTAATACAATAGCATGTGTTCGAATCGATACTGATCGAACACTAAACCCATCAGGATAACCCTATGGAAAACCTTCCCAATAAAAATTTTCGTCTCACTTCGATCGCCATCCTTGTCCTCAGCGCGGTTTGGATCGGTATCAGCACCCAACTTCCCGGCGGCACCTCTAATCCAGGCATCCCCGCCCCGCAGGTGGGATTCCTCGCCCCGGACTTCACGCTTAACACCTTGGAGGGCAACACCATCACTCTCTCCGATCTGCGCGGACAGGCAGTTTTGGTCAATATTTGGGCCAGCTGGTGCGTTCCCTGCCGGGCAGAAATGCCGGAGATGCAGACCATCTATCAGGAATACGCTGATCGGGGATTTACCATCCTGGCCGTTAACGCCACCAACCAAGACAGCATTAATAACGCTGCCGACTTTGTCACTGACCACGGCCTGACATTTCCCATTCTGCTCGATCTGGATGGAAAAGTTGGGGACCTCTACCAGCTCAGCGCTCTCCCCAGTTCCTATTTCATCCGGCCAGATGGCTCGATTCAAGAGGTGGTCATCGGCGGACCCATGGCTGAAGCCCTGCTGCGCACCCGTGTCGAAAATCTGCTCTCGGAGGACAATTGATGCTGCCGTTTCTTAATATCTTCGGGGTTGCGCTGGCGTTTCCGCCATTGGTTCTCATCGCTGGATTGTGGATCGGGGCTTGGCTCTCTGAAAAACATGCCGCCAAATATCAAATCCACCCCGAGATGATTTACAACCTCCTATTCACGGCTCTGGTCGCCTATATTTTAGGCGGCAGGTTGGGCTATGCTGCCCAGTACCCATCCGCCTTTATCGATGACCCCATCAGTCTCGTCAGCCGCAACTTCGGACTTTTCGATCCGCTTAGTGGTGGGGTGATCGCCACCGTTGCGGTTTTCATCTACGGCCAGCGCAAAAATCTCAAGTTGTGGCCGACGCTGGATGCCATCACCCCGGGATTGGCCGTGTTTATGC
>JARROY010000489.1:0-2803 GCA_037383445.1 Anaerolineales bacterium
GCGTTCTCAATAGCAGATATATTGCCAGGCATACCTCAATCCCTTCCAGTGATTACTTCAATCCGCGTTTATTGGATGATCTCGCAAACGAACTGCAAGTGCAAGTAGTGTCCAGCAACTCGGATGGCATGCGTTATGCTTTCATTCTTAGCAGAGGTCAAATTGACATACTAACAACCAAAAAAGCCTTCACTATAATGGATCAGGATAGCCTATACCGCGTCGCCTACACAGATGAACCAGCACTGGAAGTGATAGAACAGCAAAAACTGACGATCTTCAACCTGATCCGACGGCGACGTTAACCCAGCCAGGCTACCACTTGATTGCATAATGTTTCTTGAGCAGAGTACGTCATGGCTCCCTTGCCATCCCAATGTAAAGGCTAATATGTCAAATAACAAGAGAATTTCAAATCAAGAATCAGAAATAGGAATGGAAAACGGATTTCGTGAATAAAGTTCTTGCGTTAGCCAACATTGAAGCGGCTCTTAAGCCTGATAAAGATCATTGAAGACCAACGTTAAGTATAAAAATCAACTACAATTGAAACACCTCATTTTGTAAAGGCGGCAGGTCAGATGATCCCAAACAAAGGGTATAGCAACTCCTAGGAAGGGACAACAGGATAAACGTGGGCGAAAAATTGATCGATGAGAACCGTTTCACCATAAAAAATAACACAATCACCATGAAAGCTGTGGTTACAAACGGCAACGGAGGGTACGAACAACTGGAATATCGAGATGTTCCGATTCCCAAACCTTCCACCGGGGAAGTGCTGCTGCAGGTTCTAGCCGCAGGCGTAAACAATACTGAAATAAATACTCGTCTTGGTTGGTATTCATCCTCTGTTGCATCTGGAACGGATTCTCTATCCAATACGGAAAAAGCCAATGCAAAATCAATGGCAGACGGTGGTTGGAACGAAGCGACGCCCTTTCCATTTATTCAGGGGACAGATTGTTGTGGACGGGTTGTTGCTGTTGCCCCCGGCGGAGACGGGAGCATGCTCGGTCTTCGGGTGTTGGTGCGCCCCTGCATTCGCCAATATGGATTTGATGATTCACAGATCAGAGATATCCGCAGGCGAACATGTATTGGTCACTGGTGCATCAGGGGGCGTTGGTTCAGCAGCAGTTCAGCTGGCCAAACGTCGGAACGCCTACGTCACCGCCATCTCCGGAAAAGAAAAAGCAGCCCAAGTGAAGGAAATCGGTGCAGATCGTGTGCTTGTGCGTGGCGAAGATATTTTATCTGCCCTCGGCGAGAGCAGCGTGGACGCGGTGGTTGATAATGTCGCCGGCCCCAATTTTGGTGAGATGCTAAAAGTCCTGCGGAGAGGAGGCCGTTATGCTTCTTCTGGGGCTATCGCCGGACCGCTGGTAACCCTTGACATGCGCACCTTTTACCTCAAAGATTTGACCCTCATTGGATGCACCGCCTGGGATGAGCCTGTTTTTCCCAACCTTATTTCCTATATCGAGAAAGGCGAGATTCGACCACTGCTCGCAAAATCATTTCCACTTGAACAGATTGCAGAAGCACAACGCGAATTCACCAAGAAGAACCACGTCGGGAAATTCGTTCTAATACCACCTCCGCTGAATGAGGAACAAAAGCAATTGATCTCCAGTTGAGAGAAGAAGCTAAATGAAACCGTCGCTCCTCTTAACCATTACTTCAACCATTTCTACTGCCTTCGATCGCCTGAACTCAATTCCCAGCACCGACCCTGAACTGACGCCTGAGAACTGGCGGGAAATCCAGCCATGTGTCACATTCAAATTGGGCTCTAAAGACATTATTCTGACTCAACCAACCTCAACCTTCTTCGTCTACCTGTTGGGACTCTTGACCCTCGGGGTTGGTCTGAAATTCTTACATCTCCAGGGTGAAGAAGAATCTCGTTTGTGGTGGGGCATCTCGCTGATCCTATGGGGAGTTGGCGCCCTTCTGGCGGGTACCAGTTACCAGGCCTTTGGATACCACCTAAAATGTTCGGGAAGAGAAGTCTGCGCCTGGACCAGTTGGTGGGAGGTAATCTACCTCATTTTCCAGCAAATCAGCATCGATGCCCTATTGGTAGCAACCGCCTTATCCTGCACGCAGGGGAAATTACAAATCGTGCTGATAAGTTTCGCCCTTTTCTGTGCTGTAGGGTATGCCATCATGACTTTTATCGGTGGATTAATCCCGGTAAAAACTTTAATCACCTTCGAGTGGATGGTCTGGATATCCTCACCGGCATTCCTGATCAACTGCATTTTGAACGGATGGCGCTATTATAAATTTAGCAGTTCTATGGATTTAGCCCTCTTAGGTGCTTGGGCAGGGTTGTTTTTTACAATGCTTGCTTATTGGCTCTACAATAAACTTGGGATCACACAGAAACTGTGGGCAAAAAGGATTTGGTTTTCCCAAAACGACGTGCTGCATATCGGTCTTATCCTTTGGGTGGTCTATCTTGCTGCCGTAGTTTCCAACCGTGTCTTGGATTACCCTGCCGCAATCTAACCCCCCGCCGCTTGCTTTCATACTGCTTCTCCCCCGCCTAACTTCGCAATTCAGCTCGTTTTAGTTTCGCTCCTGCCCCAAAGAATATCTTCCACCACCTGGCGCAAGGTTCGTGCATCCAGGTCTTTCTAGTCTGAAAAGGCAACAGTTTCAACATCTAAATTCAACCGGTGGAATTCTCGATCTGGATAGGCGCTAAGCATCACCCGTGTTTTAAGAGAAACGGCTTTCATCCGGCGGGTAAAAAAGATACCATCTTCATCACCGAGGACCACATCAACCAGCC
>JARROY010000490.1:0-1862 GCA_037383445.1 Anaerolineales bacterium
CTTTGCCAGGCGAGGTTGCTCAGGGTTTGCTTCAAATTTCTGGAACTGTTGAGGTAGATAATCTAATATCATATACCCTAGATTTTTCGTTTCAGCAGGACAACGATCAGGCTTGGTTCCTAATCAGCAAGGGCAATACAAGTGTTGTAAATGGGATTCTGGGAGAATGGGATACCTCCACAATTCCTGATGGCAATTACAAGCTGCGTCTGACGGTTAATCGGAAAACTGATGAACCACTAATCTTGGTGGTTGAAGGGATTCGAGTCCGTAATTACTCTCAAATTGAAACCAATACACCCCTTCCAACCAGTCAGATTCCTACCACTACTCCAACCGCTGCAGAGATCATCACGATATCCCCAACTGGAGAAATAAGGCAATCACCCACACCGTTTAGCCCAAATCCTGCTTCAGTGAGCTTTGAAGATATTCAAAAAAGAATTTTACAAGGTGCTATTGGTGGTCTTGTGATCTTCACAATTTTCCTCCTTTACCGTGTCAGTCGCAATCGGAGATAATTTATCCACAATAAATCCTGTGGTCCAAAAATTAGTAACAGCAAATTTGGATACCACCCAGAGTATAATTAGCCGGGAAAAATGGCTGACCAAAACGTCAAAACAAAATTGTAATACACAAACCTATGATAGAAGAAAATAAAATTTTCTTGATTGCTGGGTTGGGAAATCCAGGCAAACAATATGCTGAAACAAGACACAATATTGGCTTTATGATTGTGGATCAATTGGCAAAACAGCTTGGGGTTGAATTTCGCAGAATGCAGAGTAAGGCAATGGTAACTCAAGCTCAGCATAATGGTCATCGTTTAATTCTAGCCAAACCAAGAACCTTTATGAATAACTCTGGTCAAGCGGTTGGTGCGCTTGCTAGGTTTTACAAAGTTCCTTTTGAGAATATTTTGGTCATTTATGACGACGCGGATTTGGATTTTGATGTCATCCGATTACGTCCAGATGGAAGTTCCTCTGGGCAAAAAGGCATGGAATCTGTAATCCAGTTGCTTGGAACAGATCAAATCCCGCGTCTTAGAATTGGGATCGGTAGACCTCCCGGTAGAATGGAAACCCCCGCTTACGTTCTCTTGCCCTTTTCAGGTGAAGAAAAAGAGGTGCTTAATTTCAGTATTGATAGAGCCGTTGACGCAATTTTTGAATTTATTCAAAACGGTATCGATTCTGCTATGAACAAGTTCAATCAAAAAACTCCATGAAAAGAATTATCCCTCTCATCCAAACGCTTCCAGGATTTAGTGATTTAATCAACTTTTCTGAGATAACTGGCAGCACAACAAAATTAGCTTTAATGCGTTCTGCCCGCCTACCAGTGCTCTCCACTTTACATAAAGTCACAAAACAACCTATCCTCCTAATAACCCAAAAAACCGATCGAGCCTTATCGCTTTCTGATGAATTAGAAATCTGGGCTCCCGATGCTGTCAAGTTGCTTTTCCCAGAACCTACCTCCCTATTTTATGAAGATTTAAATTGGGGTAATAATACACGTAGAGAACGTCTGTTGACACTAACCTCATTGGCAGCAGCTCAGATTCCTGGTGTCCATAAACCAGAGACACCTCCAATAGTGGTTGCACCTGCCAGGGCGATTATGTCAAAGACTTTGCCCAGAAGAGAATTCCTTAAAGTAACCAGGTCGCTCAGAATTGGCGAAAGATTAAACATGGCCGACACAGTTCGGCAGTGGGTCAGAATGGGATATGAACCTAGCTCAACACTAACTATTCCACGACAGTTTTCTCGACGGGGCGGGAGATTTGATTTTTGTCCGCCTTCGGAACCGTTGCGAGTGTTGATTGAGCTGATTGGTGATGTACTTTAAAT
>JARROY010000491.1:0-6307 GCA_037383445.1 Anaerolineales bacterium
GCTGGAAATCCCAGGAGATGAAGAATTGGTCTCTCAGATTGGCAAGTTCGGCATCCATCTCAACCTCAAGCAGGAGCGGCACAAGGGTTTCGGCATTAAGGTTCTTTGCATCCCCTTGCATGGACTGGATATACGGGATGTCTATTTTGCCGGGCGCATTTTCGATCATTTCCACAATGCGAGCGGCGCGGTATCCATAGTCCCATCCGGTGGAGAGCAGGTAGGGGTACCCGGGCGGGTTGACCTGGTTATTGGCGGTAGCAATGAACCCGCTGGCCGGGTTGACGGCATAGGGAAGTTCTTCGAAGGGGATATAACCGGTCCAATCATACTCACCTGTCCAGCCGGGAACAGGCAGGCGTCCATCGCCACTCTTACGGATCGGGATATCACCAGGCGTCTGGTAGGCGATATTACCATCCACATCGGCATACAACAGGTTTTGAGACGGGACGTGGAAGTGGCGTGCCGCTTCTCTGAATTCCTCCCAGTTTTGAGCCGTGTTGAACCCCCAGATAGCTTCGAAGGGTGACGAGGGTGATAACGCCGTCCATGCCAGGGCGATGACGTAATTTTCAGGCAGCTGGATGCCGGCTTTGTCTTTGAACGGCTGGGCTTCGGGGTCTGCCTCTAGATCAACCTGATCCATGAGCGGTGGGAAATTGTCACTCAGCACCGGGCCATGTCGGGAAATGCGCACTGTCATGGTAACCGGATCACTTCCTGCGACATTGATGGTTTCTTCCCGAATTTCAAAATCGACCCATTCGCCATTCACTTCGTATTGGTTGGGGTTATCGGGGTTAACTTTTTCAATGAAGAGGTCCATCACATCCGGGCCGAGATTGGTAACTCCCCAGGCAATCCGGTCGTTGTGGCCGATCACTACCCCGGGTACACCGGCAAAGGAAAATCCGGCTACTTCAAAGGGACAAGCCTCAGTTTTTTCCCGGCAGTGCAGGCTGTTCTGGAACCAGATGGAAGGCATCTGGATGCCGAGGTGCGGGTCGTTGGCCAATAAAGGCATGCCTGTGCTGGTGTGTTCTCCCGAAACCGCCCAGGAGTTGGAGCCAATTCCAGACCCAGCCGGACCTATGATGCTATCCAGTAGAGCAAATTGGTCCGCAATGGATTGAAGGTCTAAATTCGAAAGATCGGAAAAAGTCTTTGATGCCGATTGATTTACCTGATCGACGGTTTCACCGCCAATTTCGGGCACTATGATCGGATGATCCTCCGGGTATGACGGGAACAGTTCATCGACTTGCTCAGGCGTAAGGGTTTTGAGCAGTATGGCGCGCTCGATTTCTGCCCCCATATTGCCGCGCAAGTCCCAGGCCATGGCTTTACCCCAGGTTAACGAATTGATCGGGGTCCAGGGTTCGATGACATAATCGCGGTTGAGTAAACCGGTCAGGATTAGGTACTCCAGGCTGATCTTTATTGGTTCCCGGTTGCTGATATAGGCATTAACCCCTTCGGTATAAGAATCCAAAATCAAACGCGTATTCGAGGTGAGCTCTGCATATTCAGCCTCAGCAGTTTGAGGCCAGCCCAAGGTGCGCAGAAATTGATCGTTCTCCAACTGGCTTTTTCCGAACATTTCCGAGACACTCGCGGATCCGATATGGCGCCAGAAGTCCATCTGCCAGAAGCGTTCCTGAGCATGGACATAGCCTTGTGCAAAGAATAGATCGTGCACATTATCAGCGTAGATATGCGGGATACCCATCTCGTCGCGATAGATATCTACAACACCATCCTATTTGGGATATAACTTTTGAGATAATATGCTCCCCCTGCTCCCACCAGAACGACAATGATGACCAGCGCCAACAAGACGCGGGTCAGAACCCTTGTGAATCTTTTCATATCTCCTCCAAGCGATGAAATTTATTTAAACAAGCTCCTCTGAAGGGATTATACTCGAATCATATCAAAAAGACCTCGAAAATCCTTCTCAGTAGAGGTTTTTGTGACAACAGATAGTTAACCTTAATTTCACAAGAGACAATGCCAGAGCTGGCTACATCTTACTCTTACTGGACAATGTGGATCTAGTTATGTGATACTCTAATTATCATTGAATAACTTTGGAGTGAAATAATGAAAGACCAGCGTATCAAAATAGGTGAGGTCGAATTACAGGTCCGCGAGTACAAGCAGGAAGGTGAAGCGGTCATCTTTCTCCATTTTGGCGGGGGGAACTTGATCATGTGGCAGGGCGTTATCCCTTATTTTCAGGACCAATATCACTTGGTCCTGCTTGATCTGAAAGGGCATGGAAAATCAGACAAGCCGCCAAAGGGCTACCATATTGACGAAATGGCTCAGGAAGTAATGGAGGTGATGAAAGCCCTGCAGCTGGAGCGAGCACACCTTGTCGGAAGTTCATTGGGTGCTGAGGTAGGGCTCAGCCTGGCGGTCCATTATCCGCAGTTGGTGTCCTCACTCGTCTGTGATGGAGCGTTGTTCAGTGAATTCGGCCCTTACGGGATCTGGGAAGGAACAGAAGATGAATTCAATGCACATACCGCTGAGCGGTTGGAATCAATCCGCAGTTCGCCCCCAAAGCAATATCCGTCTGTCGATGCACTGGTCGAGGCGAACCGCAAGATCTTTGAAGAGTATGGATGGTGGAACGAGATTTTTGAAGCGGTCAAACGATATGATGCGATCGAAATAGACGAAGGAAAATATATCAGCAGTTGGGGGTTAATCGCAGAAGATTATACAAAGCATTACCTGTATTGCCGCTTCGAAGACTATTACCGCCAAGTGAAATGCCCGATTCTGATGCTGCCGGACACTTACCCCGGGCAGAATGAAAGAGAAAAAGAAGTCATGGAAGGGCTGTTTGCCTTGGCCGGCAAGGGAAAGATCGTTGCGGTACCGGAATGGGTTCATCCTTTTGGTTGGATGCTGACCCCCAAGGAAGTCAGCCAGGCAATAATGGAATTCCTATCGCAGGTTCAAGAAAACCGATTTGATTGATATTAGATAAGCTGGCTGCGGGTATAATCCATTCATCCGTTATCCGCAAAAACTATTACCAATATTAAAGGCTTATCGGTATGCGATCCAATCTGCGGCGGGTGTCACCCCATCCAAAAATCCGTCAAACTTAAACGCGGCCAATTTAGTCACGAACAGCCCACCAGCTGTTGCCCCAGCCTCGAGCACCCCATCACAAACAGCTTCACCAACCAGCACGATCACCCCTACTACGACGAGAACGAAAATATACTTCTAGGTCGGCAAAGAACACACCAACGAGTATCTGCGGGACCTGGAGATCAGCGGCAGCGAGATCACTTTTGAAGAAAAGCTCGCCGACCGCTCCAACTATTACCAATACCTGGTCAGCTATATCTCGCAAGGGAACAAGATTTATGGTCTGCTGACCATCCCTTTTGGGGATCCTCCAGAAGGTGGGTTTAAAGCGATCGTTTTCAATCACGGTTACATCCCACCAACCACATACCGCACCACAGAACGATATAGACCATATGTGGATTACTTGGCAAGGAGCGGTTTTGTGGTCTTTAAAATCGATTACCGGGGTCATGGGCAGTCGGAAGGAGAGCCGTCTGGTTCGTACTTCTCCCCTGGGTACACGATTGACTCGATCACTGCGCTGAAAAGCCTGCAGATGATGGAGATCATCGATCCCCAGGGCATCGGGATGTGGGGGCACAGTATGGCTGGCAACCTGGTCTTAAGGGCGATGCTCATCGAACCGGACATCCAGGCCGGGGTGATCTGGGCTGGAGCCGTCTACAGCTATGATGATTTCGTGACCTATGGAATCAACGATACTTCCTACAGGCCCCCAGCGACCCCGGAAGGAGGAGAGGGCACGGACCGCCGCAGACAATCGCAGATAATTTTCGATACCTACGGTCGGCCGGACACGCAGGTGGAGTATTGGAAGGCTGTCTCACTCACGGAGAATATTGAGTTCCTCACCAGCCCTTTACAGATCCACCATGCAGAGGACGACACAGTGGTGAATATCGCTTATTCTTTCGATTTGGCGGTTGTGCTGCAGCAGAATGGCAAACAATACGAGTTTTACACGTATGAAGGAGGGGGACACAACCTGGTCTCTCCATATTTCGACCAGGCGATGCTGCGGACGGTCGAGTTCTTCCGGGACAACTTGTAACATAGAAATACTACCAGACGGGTAATAAACACGTTCTTAAGGCCTTTTTGATTTTGAAAGACCTTACTTGGCGAATCCAACTTGGCAGGCTTCATACGGCCAAGTGGAAGACATCGCTGCTAATAAGTAAGCTGACCATTTCGCTGTTTTATTTTCCTGGAAGACGATCCAGGTCAGTCGTTCACCGACTGTAGTTAAATCTTCAGAGGAGATTATTTGTGTCTCCACACACCATATCTGAGATGGGGCTGTCCCGGAGGTGAATTCTTCGCTGGAGGTAGCACCACGCCACGCCCGAACGATTTGGTGGTTGACCCTAGAGGCAGATGGAAGTGATTGCCAGTATGCATTGAGAGCCGTTTGAGCATCCGGGGGAAGTTTATTAATTTGGAAGCAAGAAGACAAAAGAATACTCAAGGAACAAAACATCACGATAAACACGATTTTATTTGACTCTCTAAAAATACTCTTATAAGATACACTAAACTACTTAGAATTCTCAGAAATTTTAGCCCGGGGATATTATAGGGCAAAAACAAATATGATAACATTAGTCTTATTATGGATTATTTTTTATGCTGATTCCGTTGATAGCATGATATAAAGCAGTTTTATGGAGGAATTTGAATGAATTCGTTAAGCACCCAAATCGAAAATAAGAACCGCTGGAAAACATTAGCTTATATAGCCATTGTGCTTGTATTCTCTGTGTCTACTTGGTTTTCCGCTACTGCAGTCGTCCCCCAACTACGAAGTATTTGGTCTCTCTCGTCCAGTACTGCGGCCTGGTTGACCATCGCGGTTCAATTGGGGTTCGTGGTTGGGGCTGTGATTTCCAGCCTATTCAACCTCGCCGACCTCCTGTCCTCACGCTATATCATCATGTACAGTGCGATAGGCGCTGCTATCGCCAATTTCCTGCTTTTATTTGTTAACGGCCCAGAAGTCGGGATCCTTCTCAGGTTTGCAACTGGCTTCTTTATCGCTGGTGTATATCCCCCGGCTTTTAAATTGGCATCAACTTGGTTTCAAGAGAATCGCGGTCTGGCTTTGGGAATTCTAGCTGCTGCTCTGGGTGTTGGTAATGGGTTTCCTCACCTGATCAATGCACTTGGGGGGTTGGAGTGGAGGATTGTAATTTTAATTACTTCCCTGCAAGCACTATTAGGCGGCTTGTTAGCTGGATTTCTCCTTCGAGAAGGACCATACCCTTTTCCGAAAGCGGTCGCTGATTTTCGTCAAATTGGATTGGCCTTGAAGAATCGAGGGGTTCGGCTTGCCACATTAGGGTATGTTGGTCACATGTGGGAATTATTCGCGATGGCTGCCTGGATCCTGGTTTTCTTTGTTGACGTATTTACCTTCTATGGAATTCAGTCCGGCTCTGCGGCTGCTTTTATGACTTTTGCCGTTTTCGTCTCTGGTGGGGTTGGCTCTTGGTTGGGTGGATACCTTGCGGATCGGTGGGGCAGAACGAATACCACGATTCTGTTAATGGCTATTTCTGGCACTTGTGCCATTCTGATTGGACTTTTGTACCAATCCAGTTTATGGGTCACGGTGTTGATAGGATTAATCTGGGGAATCACGATTGTGGGAGATTCTGCACAATTTTCCACCATGGTGACGGAGACAGCCGATCAATCTTATGTGGGAACGGCGCTGACGATTCAGCTGGCGTCAGGTTTTGCGGTCACCGTTGTCACCATCTGGCTACTTCCATTTTTGAGGGAGTGGTTAAGCTGGCGTTGGGCATTTGCGCTCCTTGCGCTCGGTCCGATGATGGGTATTTTGGCTATGGTGCGGTTGAAATCACTGCCGGATGCTGCCAAAATTGGTGGTGGAAAAGGCTAATTTGGGCATATCCAAAGGTAATTCTATTAATGCCCCATGATGGATAAAAATTGCTTAAGGTCATCTTGAGCAGTCCGAATCAAAAACAACCCTGATGGGTTGTTTTTGATTGTGCCCCAATTGGACTCTTCTCCGAACCGCGCCATTCCCTATTTTTAGGGGGAAAAAGTATATTGACGAGATACACATATTGCAGAATTTTCGTCACAAGTAATGCAGTCACCAAGGGACGCTGGTGCTGCCTATCACATCTTGGGGCATTTAACCATGGACCAATTATGCTTG
>JARROY010000492.1:0-2656 GCA_037383445.1 Anaerolineales bacterium
GTTGTTTTCAACAATTAAAAAACATAAAACCGCTCAACATGCTCTGTTGGCGGTACTTTTGAGTTTGGTGCCCCCAAGGTGATCTGTTCCGAACCACACCCTTCCCTGTTTTTAGGGGAAAATACGGTAAAACAACGTTACCTTTCCAAGAATCTAATTGAAACTTGAAATTTCGTCAAGCAATGCTGGCGTTACCTAATTTGCAATATTATTACTGAGCGTATGAACGAGATTAAACGCATCTATTCAGATATTTTATGGTTTAATACTACAGATTCTTCCATAAATAACCGATCACAATTGCCCAAGTGAATGATAATCTACTGCTAACGAAACTATACGTTCCGCCACCCAATCCCAGGGTGGTAATGCGCCCGCTCCTCATCGCGCGTCTGAATGAAGGTCTTGCAAGAAATAGTAAACTCACCCTCATATCTGCGCCGGTAGGATATGGAAAGTCAACATTAGCGAGCAGTTGGCTGGCTACCACAGATTGCCCTGTCGCCTGGTTAGCGTTGGACCCGGAAGACAACGATCCGCGACGCTTCTGGACATATTTTGTCGCCGCAATCCAAACTATCTATCCCAAACTTGGCCAGGCTACACGCGCCTTGCTCAATTCTACTCAAATGCCTTCGAACGAAGGTTTACTGAGCAGCTTGATAAATCAAATTACATCAGTTCCAAACAAGTTTTTTCTCGTTATCGACGATTTCCATCTACTAGAAGATACCAGCATACATCAAGGCATAAATTTTTTACTTGACCATTTGCCGCCCAAAATACATCTGGTTATTACCACCCGAGAAGACCCTCCCATACCGCTGCCACAAATGCGAGCAAAGGGGGAAATGCTCGAACTGCGAGCTAATGATTTACGTTTTTCCATAGAAGAGAGCGCTGAATTCTTAAATCAAAAGATGGGACTCACCCTACAAACAGAAGAGATAAACGCCCTGGAACAGCGTACAGAAGGTTGGGTTGTTGGATTGCAGATGGCCGCACTTTCGCTACATGAATTGAAAGATGCTGCTGCATTCATCGCTCTGGTTAGGAACGAATCGTTGCAAAGCGGAAAACTCATCGAACAAATCGAATCACTTGGCTTGTTCATCATACCTTTGGATCATGTCCGCCAATGGTATCGCTATCACCAATTATTCGCTGACTTGCTTCGCTATCGTCTTAGGGACGAATCCCCTTCTAAATATGCAGAGTTGAATCGGGCCGCCAGTCGTTGGTTCCAGGCGCAGGGATTGAACGAAGAGGCGGTCAAGTATGCGTTAATCGGCGAAGATTACGAGCAGGTAGCGGAACTGATCGAGAATTCTGGCCTGGCTATGATCGGACGGAGTCAGCTCACTACGCTTCAAAATTGGATTAATGCCTTACCTGACGAAACTATCCGAGAACACCCTTACCTGTCTGTTCTTCTGGTCTGGGTAGGCGCGTTGACCGGGCAAAGTGATCTAGCAATACAACATTTGGTTTTAGCTGAAGAGAATCTCACATCAGCAAAGCCTGAATTGCATTCTGAACTCGTTTGCCAGATTGCATTGTTGAAGGGGTATGCCACACGTTCGGATGGCAACCTGGATATGTCCATCAACCTTATTCTGGAAGCCTTGAGTTATCTTCCAAAAGATAATGTTTTTCTGGATTGCACCATTCAGCTGAATCTGGGTGGGAATTACTGGCTAAAAGGAAACTTTGCCGCACTCGAAAAGCCGCTCAAACATGCCATCTCGTTCGTTGATAACCCGGAAGTAGAATACCCCGCCCTGGCTGCAGCCGGATTTCTGACCAATACTTACCTGCAACAGGGAAAACTCAGTCAGGCTGAATCGCTCTGTAAAAATATCCTCAAACAAAAAAATCGTCAGACTCACCCTGCCGCCGCTTACGTGCTTTTGGAGCAGGGTGAGTTGCTTTATGAGAAAAATGATCTCGATGGCGCGTTAGAAGCTCTCTCAAAGACAATCTACATCGGTAAGAGCACAGATAAGATCGTAAATCTGGTTCGGACACGTCAATTGTTGGCACAAATCTATTGCGCGCTCGAGGATTCGGAAGAAGCTGCTCTTGTGATGGGCCAAGCGGATGAACTATTCCTCCAATCCAGCCCGCGTTATCAGATTATGCACCAGATTGAATACGAATATTATCGTATCCGCTGCCTGCTCTTCCAGCAAAAGATACAGGTTGCCCTTCAATGGGCAAACGATTACAAATCTAGGCGTGAGACAATCAAAAATCCCTGGGGAACCTTAAGTGAACTGGTATACGCCCAAGTCCTGCTGGCCGATGGGCGATCGGATCAGGCACTTCCGGTCCTGAAAACTTGCGAGAACTCCGCCAGATCCTTCGAGGCGGGCAGATGGGTCATTCAAAGTCTGGTGCTTCAGGCACTTTGTTACCAAGCTATAGATGATAATAAAAATGCAATGGATTGCCTGCGCTCCGCGTTCAATCTGGCTGAGCCGCAGGGCTATATCCGCACTTTCGTGGATTTCGGCCTCCCTATGCAGTGTCTTTTAGAGCAAGCTGCTAAAGTGAATAGCTTCCCGGAGTACGTTGCCAGGCTGCTCTCCGCATTTCCGGTAGATGCTGGAGATAAGGAATTTATAACAACGAAAGATGTAATTTCCCAGCAGCC
>JARROY010000493.1:0-2927 GCA_037383445.1 Anaerolineales bacterium
TCCTCCATACATCCGGAAGAGGATTTGGAAAAGATAGAATCGATATTAACCAAGACCGCTGACCAGGAAATTTCGATTTCTTTGGATTTCTCTTCTCACCAAAGATATTATCGGCTAAAGGGTTTCACCGTTCGGGATTCTTCAGGAATGCTGATTGGGAGAGGGCAAATTCTTCAAGATATCACGAGGGAATATGAACTTGACAAGATGAAATCCAGCTTGATTTCAACGGTTTCACACGAACTGCGCACACCTCTGGCAGCTATTAAGGGGTATGCGACAACTCTGCTTGCCGATGATGTGAATTGGGAAAAAAATGCACAGGAAGAATTTATCGAGATTATTTCATCCGAAGCTGACCGTTTGAGTGAGCTTGTGAATAACCTTTTGGATATGTCTCGAATAGAGGCTGGAAGTTTGCAGTTATCAAAAGGATATTGTGATTTACAAGAAATAATTCAAAGGGGAGCTTCACGATCTTATCCAAATCCCGGGGATAGGTTAATTGTAAAAATTCCTGACGATCTTCCTATTATCGAAGCCGATGCCCAACGATTGGAAGTAGTGGTGAGAAATTTGGTTGAAAATGCTACTAAATATGCGGATAATGATTTGCCGATAACAGTCAGCGCAGCCATTGAAGATAGCGATATTGTTATCCGGGTAGAAGATTTGGGTCCAGGGATACCCAAGAGCAACCGCAATCGGGTGTTTGAAAGTTTTTACCGAATGGAGAACGGCTTGACTCGAAGAACACCTGGGGTTGGACTTGGTCTAGCAATCAGCAGAGGCTTGGTGGTTGCCCACCATGGGGAAATTTGGTTTGAGCCGCGAGAACAGGGGACGTGTGTTGCCTTCTCGATACCACTAAATTCAAGCTCAAAAAAATTTGATTATGACAATTCGCTGGAGATAATCAAATGAAAAGCATCAATGTTTTGGTTGTGGATGATGAGAAATCTCTGAGAGATTTTATTCAGCGAAATCTTGAAATTCGTGGATACCGGGTATGGACTGCGGGAAATGGTTTAGAGGCTCTGGCGATATTTGACCAGGAATATATTAATCTTGTTATTCTTGATGTAATGATGCCTAATATGGATGGGTTAGAGGCTTTGCGAAAGGTTCGGGAAAAATCTACCGTTCCCGTGATCGTTCTCTCAGCTTTGGGGGAAGAAAGAGATAAGGTGACGGCACTAAATTTAGGTGCCGATGATTACCTGACAAAACCGTTTGGAGTAAATGAGCTATTAGCCCGGGTAAGGGCTGTCCAAAGACGGATGGAATGGGGAGATTCTGGTGAAACTGCAGACAGATTGGTTTATGGTGATATCAGCATCGATATTGAAAACCACACCTTACTGGTTGCTGGAAAAGCGTTGGAAGTCACTCCAACCGAATTTAATCTTTTGGTTTTGTTAATGAGAAATGCGGGAAAAGTATTGACACACCAAATGATTTTGAAAAAGGTCTGGGGCCCTGAATATGGACAAGAAGCAGAGTATCTCAGGGTTTATGTTGGACGGCTTCGTCAAAAGATTGAGAAAGATCCATCGCAACCCCAGCATTTGATCACAGAACATGGCATTGGGTATCGGTTTGTCGGTTAGCAGTTTGTTTAGAAAAAAATTTACAAATTTTTTATAATCTTTCAATCTGAATTTAGGATTTATTTGCAGTAATTGAATAAGATTAAAGGATAGAAATTTACTCAATTATCTAAAAAGGAGCGTAAGGTTTATGAAAAAGTTTAGTAATCTGGTTATCGTACTGCTACTCGCCAGCCTGTTTCTGGCGGCATGTGGTGGGCAGGGGGAGGAGGCAAATACAAAATTCCGGAAAGCAGTTCAGGGGATTTGATCTTTGGATGGAGGATGTGAATAACGCCGGTGGGGTTGTTCTATCGGATGGGACGGTCGTGAAATTTACTTCCGTATCCTATGATGATGAGAGCAGCTCGGACAGGGTTCAGGAATTGTATACCCGTCTCTCCACAGAAGATAATGTCGATGTCTTGATCAGTCCATATTCGAGTGGATTGACCAAGTCTGCAGGAGTGATCGCCGAGCAGTATGGGAAGATCATGATTGCTGCTGGTGCTGCATCTGATTCGAACATGAATCTTGGATTTACACGCGTATATCAACTTTATACGCCCTCCAGCCGCTACCTGAATGGGGCTGTGGATTTACTTAAAGCAAATGCTCCTGATGTGACCAAAGTGGCATTTGTTTTTGAGAACGACCAGTTCGCGATTGATGTCGTCAATGTAGCCAGCGAGTATGCGAAATCCCTTGGCTATGAAGTAGTGCTTAATGAAGGCTATGATTCGGACACAGCAGATTTTGGTCCTTTCATCAACAAGATCGTAGAATCAGGGGCCGAAGCAGTACTTGGCGGTGGGCATACCACTGATGGACAAACCTTTGCCCGCCAATTTTACGAAAAAGGTGTCGATATAGGCTTCTTTGCCCTTTTGGTAGCTCCTCCCGAACCTGAGTTTGCAGAATTGGGTGATGCAGCCCTGGGTATTGTCGGCCCGAGCCAATGGGAGCCGCTGGCAGCCTTCTCGGAAGAAAGTGCAAAATCTGCTGGTTATAGCTGGATTGGTCCCAGCAGTAAAGACTTTACAGCTGAGTACGAAGCTGCATATGATGAAACTCCTTCCTACCACGCAGCAGGAGGTTATGCGGCCGGCTTAATGCTTCAACAAGCGATTATTAACGCCGACTCAACCGACTTGGATGCGATTAATACAGCCATGGAAAATCTTGAGGTTATGACCTTTTACGGTTATATCAAATTTGATACCTCTGCCGAATGGCATGGCTTGCAGATTGGACACTCGATGGTATACGTCCAGTGGCAAAGCGATGAGAGCGGTGGTTTGATCAAGGAAATGGTATGGCCAGCAGAAGGTGCCTCAG
>JARROY010000494.1:0-1808 GCA_037383445.1 Anaerolineales bacterium
GTTCCAAAAGGTCAGAAATCCGCAAGGCAGTATTGATTCCCACCACAAACAGCAGTAGATCCCGATAGCGATTCTGTCCCCGCAGTTGATTTTTGATTTGTGTGATCTTCTTTCGATCACGGATTGGTTCAACGAATTTCATACGTTCAAAATAGCAAACATACCAGTCTCCAGACGAAATATGTTCACTGGGATCAGATTAGCATTTTGGGAGAACAAAAACAAGGGCCGATTTCACAGCCCTTTTCTAGTATGAGTGAACTCAAAGGATATTATGTTTCTAATGCAATAAAAGATATAATTTTAATGAACGAGCGTCACCCAACAAAGCCAAATGAGAATCCGCGCAATTTTCAGTAGTTTTCAACACCTCAGTAGAATTCTTTTTTGGAGCAAGTTACTCGTCCTTCCTACTTGCGGTTAACAAAAACATTTAGGTGGTTATGAAACCGAACTGAATTAAATAATTAATTTGCTTGAAGGGATGGCTGATATGATACGCTTAATTTCAATCTATTTCGTTTTATGGGCACTTTTATTATCTAGTTGTGCGGCACCTCTTTCCTCACCAACACCTACCTCAGAACTTACACCGACACTCACATTAGAACCTACACCAACACCTATACTAGAGCCCACACCAACGCTGGAACCGATTCCGTTTATGCTCTCAACACCCGGTCCCTACTTTGCAGGAGTGCAAAAATATAGTCTTGTAGACGAGAGTCGCAATAATCGAGAGATACAGCTCACCATTTGGTATCCGGCGTTGAAGCAAACTGATCCTGATGGCCACATTATTGAGCACAATGCGATAGCTGATATGAGCGGTGCGCCGTATCCCATGATTCTCACATCCCCAAATACAGCCCAATATTTATTTTTGGATCATCTTGTTTCTTATGGGTTCGTGATGGCAATCGTCGGTTATCCAGATTCCTCCGATTATTGGGATTTTGAAATGATAGATCATCCCCGTGATATGATTTTCGCACTCAATCAAATTGCATCCAACTCGGTTGTTGAGTTAGAAGGAGTCATTGACACCGATCACGTTGGCGTTACAGGGTATTCATCAGATGGCGATGTAGCACTTGGCGTTAGTGGGGCACGCATTGATCCAGAATTCTATCTATCCCATTGCGAACAAGCAACATCAATGCAACCAGCTCCACCAGCAGAATGGATTCAATCGATCTGCGGACTTACCCAAAAATGGAATGAGTTTTCTTCTCACGCAGGAGATGAAGTCACAGCTAGTGATGATGGACTCTGGCAACCAGTAACAGATGAGCGAATTCGTGCTGTTATGATCATGTCTTCAGGGGGTGCGTGGTTATACGGCGATCAGGGATTAGCAACGGTTGATCTTCCCCTATTCATCATCGCTGCGACTAATGATGGGATTGTTCCATATCAGTTCGAAGCAGAGTATATTTTTGAGCATATTGGAACTCCCGATCGAGTTCTGATCTCCTTCATTGGTAAAGGACATATGATGGTATTTAATACAGAGCAATCAAACCGCATGAAGCACTTTGCAATAGCATTTTTTGGATATTATCTCCAGGAGCGCGATGAGTATGCAATTTATTTTTCTGAGGATTTTGTCGAGCGATATGACGATCTGGTTTGGGGTGTTTATAAGTAGTGATAGAAGTAGCTGCCGCACTTGACTGGTAGGATTCTTCCGGGTAAATTAAGTTGTTTCTGGCTTGAAAGTTTCCCGCAATAATCTGCACCAACAAATAATGCAAGCCTTTATTTTTTCAACAGCCTGAATTGATCTACTTCATTTGTACTCTGAT
>JARROY010000495.1:0-1794 GCA_037383445.1 Anaerolineales bacterium
CCCCGCAAAAATAGTTAGAAGGATATTGAACCATCCATTAAATAAATTGTCTCGTAACCATTTCCGAATTCCAGGTGGATCCGGAGGCGGGAGTTGTTGGCTTAATTGTTGAGTGGTCATAATTACCTCTCCACCAATTGTATTCGTTTATTATAGAGATTCAGCACAAATGAAGTCAACAAACTTAATGTCAAATAACTGACCATGATGAGAATAAAAACTGGTACAGCGCGGCCAGCTTGGTTAATTGCAATTTTTCCTACACTAAAAAGATCTTGATATCCAATCGCAAGTGCGAGACTGGAGTTTTTCGTTAAATTTA
Organism: Anaerolineales bacterium; assembly: GCA_037383445.1. Classification (GTDB taxonomy): domain Bacteria; phylum Chloroflexota; class Anaerolineae; order Anaerolineales; family UBA11579; genus UBA11579. The sequence continues at coordinate 323 of JARROY010000495.1, forward strand.
GATACTGGCTTATCATTGGCGGAATCATAACGCGGAGGGCTTGGGGTAAAACAACCAGCGACAAGACCTGGACATTGTTTAGACCCACAGCGCGTGCAGCTTCAATTTGACCCTTGCTGACAGCCTGAATACCTGCTCGCACCACTTCAGCAATAAATGCCGCGGTATACGTGGTAAGGCCTACCAAAAGAGCCCCAAACTCAGGTCTAATCCGTAATCCTCCTTGAAAATTTTTTTGAACTAAACTTGGAATATCTAGATACAAAGGATTACCACCTGAAGCAAACCAACCAATGATCGGAAAGAGGACGAGTATAGCAATGCTGATTTGAATATGGTAGGTTTTTTGTCCTGTGATAGCTCTTCGTCTTCTAAGAACGGTAAATGTCACAAGAGATAAAATTATTCCAACAATAAGAAAGATGGAAAATAATAATCCTGATTCATTTAACCTTGGCCAGGTTAGGTAAACACCTCGTTGTGTAAGATAAATTGGGCCGGGGAGTTTAATCGCATTATCCACATTAGGGAATTGCTGAAAAGCCGTAAAATACCAGAGAAATAGCAACACAAGTAGCGGGATATTCCGATGAAACTCAATATAAACCAGTGCTAATTTGCTTAGCAACCAGTTATTGGATATACGGGCCAATGCGATTAGTGTTCCAAGAACGGTGGCAATTAAAACCCCGACAACTGAAACACGCAGTGTGTTCACCAATCCGACAAGGAATGCGCGTCCAAAACTCATCTGAGGATCATACTCAATCCCTGGATCACTGATTGGGAAACCTGCAGGAAGCTTTAAAAACTGATAACCGAGGTTGAGTCCCCTGGCCTTTGCCGCCTCCACAAAATTCAATCCAGCCCAAATTAGAAATCCAATTACAAGAACTGCAGAAATAATCTGAGCGACCCAACGCAGAACACGTTCATCCCGATAAAAAGGAATCTTGGATACAGGTTCACTAGATGGAGTCGTGGTCATAAGAATTCACCTAAAATTTTGGAAAGACGCGGCCTGTGGGCCGCGTCCTTCCAATAAAATGAAAATTATTTGATCGGGGGAGCGTAAAGCGCGCCACCGTTAGCATAGTTTTCATTCAAGCCGCGTTCCATGAAGAAAGCCATACCATTTTCTCCAAAGTAGCGGGCGTACAGCTCACCATAGTTCCCAACAGCTGCAATCGCTCGAGCCAAAGCATCTGCATCCAGACCCCATTGACCATAGCCCCAGTCATCACCAGTGCCAACCAGCGTGCGAATGCGTCCGTCACTGCTGTCACCCATTGACCCAACAGTCGCTTGGGTTACACCAAGTTCTTCAGCATTGATCAAAGAGAACATAACGATCTTTACAATATCGAACCAAGAATCATCACCATGGGGGACTGCTGGCGTTAGCGGTTCCTTTGAGATGAAGAAATCAAAAATCTTATGATCATCCGGATTCTCAAAACCACTGCGTACAG
>JARROY010000496.1:0-2793 GCA_037383445.1 Anaerolineales bacterium
TCCAGTACAAAACCAATTGGTTGGCGATCCTGCTTTTGCTGGCGACCGCCTTACTGATGATGTTTCTCATGAATGGCACCCAATTGCCTTTCAGCAATCCGACTATTGTGGAGCATTCCGGGGGAGTGCCTATCCTAGATATGCGCGAGTCCTATTCGCCGGATGATGCGTACGATCACAACAACCAGCAAAGACGGCAGAAGCACCAATCCAGTCAGAACAATCTTTGCCAGCGTTACCATACTCATCTTAGGTGTAAAGGACAGTGGCTGATATTCAAAAAAAGATGCGTCAGCAATACCGGAAGAGTAGTAACTGGTTACCAGCCGTTCAAAAGCATCAGGCTGCAAGTTTCTAACATCTCCGGTGTGGCTGAATTCTGAGAGAATAACGGTTTGCGCATGATGGTAATAGCTTTCAATTTCTTTTATTGATTGTGGCGGGGTGGAAAAATCAATAGAACCGTTCACGATCAGCATATCTACATCGCTTTCCTGTAATTTGCGCAAACTGGGGTCCACCATTTCCACTGGCCACCCGGCTGACATCGGCCAAATCCATTCTGCCAGGGGCGCGCCCATGGTTGAATCGCCAAGAGCAATGGTTTCAAGCCCTTGATAATATCCTTGATCGAGGGAACCACCTTTGTTCAAGAGATCTCCAAGATGGAACATTTCAAAAGGGACCGCAAATGGCGCAATGAAGTTTAACAATGCCAGGCCAGATGGATCGCCATTGGCAGCGGCCAAATAGGCATCTATTATCATTGGCATTTGTGAAGTGTCATAGAACATCGTTTGTACAATTAGCCGGATGGTGCCCGAGTCAATGGGGAAGAACAACCAGTGTTCAGGCATGTTGTGATTAACATCGTAGATAGCTTGAGCCATATTCTGTGTTTGGGTTTGGCACTCGATGTCTTCTGAACACAGCAAGCTCATGTATTCTATTAGTTCATCGAAGTCTGCTGGATCATACAAAAAATGTCCGGGGGGATTCAGCCCGATCATCAATACCCGATGCAGGTTTTCGGGGTACATGTAAGCATAAATTTGTGCCACACGAGTACCGTAACTTTCACTCCAGAGATTGATCTTCTCGTACTCCAGGGCTTCCCGTGCTGCTTCCATATCCATTACAACAGCTGCTGCGTTGTATCCATTTAAGTCAATGCCTTGTGCCTCTAAATCTTGCGCACAGTGTAAAGCTGCATTTACTAACTCTTCGTTTGCTTCTCGACTGAGAAATCCTGTGCCAACATAATTGGCAGAGATTTCACTTACTTCAGGGCAGTTTAAATCTGTAGAGCCATCCACGCCTCGGTAGCCAACCAAAACTACATCATGATTTTCAATCAACCAGTCTGTTGGAGAGATCAAAAAATTAGATGTGCCTGGCCCACCTAACAGAACAAAGACTGGCTCTAAGGGATTTTTTCCTGTAGCCGGTATCCGCACCACGGGCAGCGCAATCAAGCGGGATTTTTCGTCGTCCCAATTTTCAGGAACACTCAAAATCCCGCATTCTGCATTGTAAACTTTTTTCTTGTCAGGTTTGAATTCACATGGTAGCAAGCTGGTCAGATCCCCCACCGCTGCACCTGCTGGTACAGAATATTCTTCAGCAGGTCGCGAGGCTTTTCGTGCCAGAAATCCCCATGCCACAAGACCTACTATCAGGATAATGCCAATTAAGCGGATTGTTTTCATTTTCTTTCTCTTACCTATGTATGTGTTTTTTACTGTCTAACTTTCGAATCACAGGTGGTCGTTATTTCGCATTTGCAAAAAAAGGATAGCTGCCTGGCACATTGATATCAGAAACCTGATCCACTGATGAAACCGACTGTAGTTTTTTATGTATTTTTTGCCCAAATAATTTTGCATGGTTCAGGTCCTTTTCGTCAGGACGGGCCTCAGCTATTGGCGTTTCGGAACTGGAATAAGAATGTTCTCCAATATATGCTGCACAGGCGATAGGAATTCCCCCGCTTTTTACCATTGTATTTTTAAGCTCAAGCAGTGCATCGCCATAGTTGCGATTGCCATACACAACAACACAAACAGAAGGAGTTTTATCCGCATTTATGACATGCAGCCATTCCGCCAGCAGAGCAGGCACTCTTCCGAGGTAAACTGGCACAGCTACAACAAGTAATTCATTTTTCGATGTTTGTAATTGTTTCCCTCTGGCATCCAACTTAGTGACATCTATTTGTTCAATAGGATATTGATTAATACCTGTTGCTATTGCTTCAACAATTGATTTTGTCGTTCCAGTAGGTGAAAAGTAGGCCAATTTTAATGCCTGAATTTTCATATCATTTTCCTATTCTATTGCTGGCAGAATGAACTTCTCAAATATAGTGAATGAAGTTGGTTTGGTGGTGTAATTCGCGCCAGTGAAAACAACCACCATTTTCAGATCGGGGATTACGAAAATCATCTGGTCGCCCCAGCCTAGAGCATAGAATAAATTGAGGGGTTCACCATGATGTCTGGATTCATGGATATACCAGGTATAACCATATCCCTCACCGTTGGAGTTGATCCCTGGAACCTTGATATTGGTATTATCACCAAACGGCACGGAACTGTTGGCTACCCATTCTTCATTGATGATCTGCTTGCCTTCCCATACCCCGCCGTTGAGATAGGTGATGCCAAATTTCATCATTTCCCGGGGCGTCTGGTAAAAGGAGCCTGATGAATCAACCACACCGCTGTCGAAGTGATTCCATTTGGGGGGATTAATCCCCAGAGGTTCGAACAGGTGGAATACGCCAAAATCGTC
>JARROY010000497.1:0-2676 GCA_037383445.1 Anaerolineales bacterium
TCTCCTTGTTGTGGTCTCGATACGGCATAAAAATCGCCTACTCGACCACCGGAAAGGTAACTGGATACTCGCGAATTTCTCAACTTGTACAACAGAACTCTACCACCACCCACCTCGCTACCCATGCTAAAATGAAACCGAATCGATCGAACCCGAGGAGACCCCAATGAGCCAAGCAAAAGTATTCGTCACCCGCCAGCTGCCGGAACCCGCCCACAGTCGGATAAAAGAGGCTGTCCAGACCGAAATCTGGCCGCATCAACTCCCACCGGAAAGAACCACACTGCTCGAAAAAGTTGCCGGGAAAGAGGGACTGCTCTGCCTGCTGACTGACCCAATTGATGGTGAAGTGATGGATGCCGCGGGACCGCAGCTCAAAGTGATCTCAAATTGCGCGGTTGGGGTCGACAACATCGACGTGCAAGCTGCCACAGATCGCGGCATTCCGGTGGGCAACACGCCTGGCATCCTGACCGAAACCACCGCTGATTTTGCCTTTACCCTGCTGATGGCTGCTGCCCGCCGTGTGCCAGAAGGAGACCAGCATGTACGCGCCGGCAAGTGGCAGACCTGGGGGCTGACCCTGCTGCTGGGGCAGGATATTGCGGGGGCAACCTTGGGCTTGGTCGGTTTCGGCCGCATCGGGAAAGCCGTCGCCCGGCGAGCAGCAGGCTTTAATATGCGTGTGTTGTACTACGATCCGGAACATGAACCCCACCCAGATGATCCCCCTGCGCAAAAAGTGACCCTGAATGAACTGCTGTCTCAGTCCGATTTTGTCAGCCTGCACACGCCGCTGAACCAAGATACCTATCACCTGATGGGGGCCGAGGAGTTCTCCCAAATGAAGTCCGAAGCCATCCTGGTGAATACCGCCCGCGGCCCTGTGGTCGACTCTCAAGCGCTTTACCGGGCATTGAAGGAACGGCAGATCGGTGGGGCAGCTTTGGATGTCACCGACCCGGAACCGCTCCCCGCCGCGCACCCACTGTTAACTCTAGACAACCTGATCGTCACTCCGCATATTGCCAGTGCCAGCCGCGCCACTCGCGGTAAAATGGCCCAGATGGCGGTGGATAACCTGTTAGCGGGTCTAAACGGAACACCCCTGCCAAATTGCGTAAACCCGCAAGTGTACAAGACCTGATAAAACCAGGTTTGAGAGCCGCAAAACAATAATGCTGGTGGGCTCTATCGACAACCAAAAAAGACCCTTCTGGCAAATAAACCGGAAGGGTCTTTCTGTAATTACAATTGGATCAGGATTCAGCTTCACCAAAATAAATTCTTAGCAGTTCAATCAGTGAAAGATAGCCCACTACGCGGTAATGTTTATTGACAGTAGGCAGACCAACCACACCTTTGCGCTGCATCTCGATAAAAGCTTCCTCTAATGTACTTTCATTATTGATGAAAACTGGATCGACCATCACATCAAACGCTTTTTGATCAGAATCCATCCGCGCATATGCGACGGCTTTTTCATATTGTTCAGGATTCTGGATGAAATTCTCCGGCATGGTAGGCACCAGCATCATCTCGGCAAACCACTCTTCCTTAATCATCCCTACCAACCGCCCTTCCAGGTTGGCAACACACGCCAAAGGAACGTTCGGATTCTCCAAGAACGCCTTCAACACTTCGTCTAACGGAGTGTCGACTGAAACCACAGTTGGTTGATTAATAAAAGACTTGAACACCTCAGATATCCGCTGAGTTCTTTTCTTGCGCCAATTGGTTAGAGTTTTGGTACCATACCTTTCTCGGACTTCTTCTCCTGGCTGTTGGTATCTCCCCATTTTTGCAGACCCAACGCCTGGCCAACCTGCAGGGTAAATAAGATGCCACTGCGTGGACGGTCAAAACCGCCTACCACTCTTTCCGCCTCCGAAATGGCTACTGCCAAAGTCTCCGGGTTGTCGATGAGGCTCAACAAGGTCCTTTGCTGAGGGGAGGAATGCTCAAACACACTCAACAGACCGGCCAGCCCGCTGCGTTGAAGTTGGCTGGCTGCTTCAAACCCTCCTGAGCTGGGCAGTAGCGTAATCCCAGGAATTCCTACTTTCTTCCACGCTTCCAGCAGATCAGGTAAATGCTCCAAATTGTGCAGGATGACAATCAGCAGGGTGTAATTTGCTCTCTCCATAGAAACTCCATCCATTTTCTGAGGTTGGAAACAGCCCTATTTGGCCGTCTGCAACGCCAACTGTGAGCCACTGCATTATAGCATGTCAAGCATCGATCGCCCAACCAGAAATTTCCGGTTTTGGGCTTCGCAATTCACCTGGCTGGCAGCATTTTTCCTTAATCTTAAAGAGAATCTTGACCCCAATCCCCCTCCTGTGTAATAATGGTGGTATCCACAATACCACCAACAAGGCTGCCAGGGTATCTGATCCGGTTTATCAGGAGAGCAATGGCAGATCAAGCAAAAACCAAGTTCCAGATTGTCCCCGACAATATTTTTTTAGTGGTTGGTCCTAACCTGCTTCCCATCGAATTTCCTACCACCAATATCGGCAGACATGTCAATAACAATGTTATTATCAACGACCCCCTGGTTTCGCGCTACCATGCCCGGATTCTGTACCGGGACAAAATTTTTTATATCGAAGATTTGGGTTCCACTCACGGTACCATGGTAAATGGTGAGAAAATAAAACTTCAGCAAATCGA
>JARROY010000498.1:0-2978 GCA_037383445.1 Anaerolineales bacterium
CATTTCTGCCGCCTACGTGCCGTCTACGTTGCCGCCTACGTTCCTTTTACGGAACTTATACCCGTATACCAGATATGTACCCAATTGGGCAGCTATGTGTAGTGCTGTAATAACAAGTGACCGTCATTTATGATAGCTGCGAATGACAGCAACCCATCATGTCGACGGGCTTTTTGGACTTTCTGCTGTAAATGTGCAATGCGGATTAAACCTTTAGAAAATTGTATGAAATTAGGAGAATGGGTATCTTTGTTGTGTCGCTAATTATGTAATAAACTGGCTTCGGACCATTGATTGGATTACAGTTATCCAAATATGTTAGGCTGAATTTTGTGGAATTTCAAAAACTGTAACACATTTCACTTCTAGCAAATAGGTTGGTTGTATTTTTTTAGAAATCACAATCTGTTTTCAAATGACACATAGCGCATACAAGACCGCAATAAGCAATACTGTCTACAATTGACTGTTTGTTCATTCGATGCACCTCCTTCTCATGGACGAAATTCACTTACATCTGGAATGACACCGTGCCTAAGGTTGCCAAAGGATCAACCTCATCGTCGGCTCGTCGCCCAGTTTCTCAATATCTTGATTGTTTGTGAAATCCTGTCATGAGCGTAAACTCATCAACGCCACGCCCAAGATGCAGAGGGTGATACCAATCACATTGAGAAGGTTTATCTTTTCGCCTAACAGAGTCACACCCAATGTTACAAGAATGATGTTGATGAATACACCTGTTACGATGTTTCCGGTACTGAGGTTCCATCCATACCGATACATTAATAGAAAACCCAACGCCACCATAACCGTAGAAATAGCGAGGCCAAGTTGAATCCAGCTTAACTGGCGAAAATGCTGCGAGATACCTCCTTCAGTAGGAAAAAAGAGGAGGATGAATGCACCGAGTGCCAGAACTGCGGTATACACACCAACCATCGAAACAATCGGATTAAGCGACACTGGGATACGCTTGGTGAGATATTGATAGCTTACTGCACCAATGATAACAAAACCAGCCGAAATATAAAACATGGTCATATTCTTTCTTTGCATAGTTCACTCAAATAAATGACAATTGGTGCCTACTAATCAAGCTCTAGACATATGACAGAAATTATTGGCAAGCCAAGAGAGTAGAGCCGACGTAAGAGCCCCTGAAGGGCAGCCTGATCTACAGTGACGGTTATTGTTGTAACCGATAGATCATCGTCGCTTTCTACCTTGATAATAAAATCTTCATCCCAACCTAACCATCTCTCATCAAGCGCTCCCGGCACTTTAATCTGGTAGGTTGTCGGGCGATCTAGGGTAAGCTTCTGTTTAGCTTTTTTCATCATTATTATTTGCCACTTATTCCAGATTGCCGCTGGCGCAGTTTCGATTGGATGATTTCCAAAAAGGTGGAATCGAAATCATTCCTCAGCAAATAGGCCTGAGCAACAAGTAAACCCAACCAAGGAAGTTGGAGAAGACTCAAAGGTGCAATGCCAATCAGGAATGCCATAGCCCCGATCAAACCAATTTTCACTGATTTGTTTTTATGAAGCAGCAACAGCCCCATCGTAATTTCAAATGCCATCAGCAGCAACCCGAAAAGCACTGGGTTCAATTCAACAACTGTCACGGCAATATAACGATAGAGGGGAATCGGCGCACCGCTGGCGTAGTCAACGTAGGCTTGCGGGTTGGAAAATGTAAATGACCCATTGACCCCAAGCGCCATGATCAGGAAAAAGATACCCAAAAATATACAGGATAGCAATGTTGGCACCAATTCCAACTGCAAAGAAAGGGTGGGCGTAGATGGCAAAGTAGATCAGCGATAACGCTGCTCCAGCACCAGCAAGTGGCCGCCACCAGTGCAGAGGGATGACAAAGCCAAATAATCCTAAACCTGCTGCAATGATGCAGACACCCGACGCCAGCCCAAGTACTCCTGCAATGATCGTGAAAAGCGATTGCCCAATTCCCAATTGAGATAGTAGCCAAGATTCCCCGAGAGGGTTAGGCCACCAATTTAACCAATCGGGATTGGCAACTCCTTCTGATGAACTGAAACTCCCTACAGCTTGCGCCGCAGAGATCAGCCCATGCAGGATCAGCAATACTCCGGTAACAATTTTCATTTGGTCCTCCTGTGGATTTCTCCATTTCAAAAATTAACTCAAATAATCTTCATCTAAAGCATACAAGTAAGGAGGTATTAGTGTCATACCCCGAACGTGTTATTCAGCGGGTTAAATGGTAACAACGATTTTTCCTCTAACGTGTCCGTTTTCGAGATACCTGAGCGCATCGGGGAGTTCACGCAACGTATAACACCGGTCGATGACCGGTTTTGCATATCCACTTTCAAGGAGATCAGCCAAAAATGTTAGATCGGTTTTGCTGGCAGGAACTGGGGATACTGGGGCCAGTTTTTTGCCCTCAGTCCTTGATAGCCACTGCCTCATCAGTGCAAGAATCAGGGAGAATTCGGTTGTAATGTAAATTCCTTGGAGGTTCAATGCACCTTTACACTCTGAGAACGAACGCTTCGCTACGGCGTCGAAAATCAAGTCATAGCGTTCTCCATTTTGGGTGAAATCATCCCGGGTGTAATCGATGACTTTATCGGCGCCGATGGTGTTGACCATTTCCAAATTTCGGGCGCTGCAAACACCGGTCACTTCCGCACCGATCGCTTTCGCAATTTGCACCGCGAATATACCCACTCCGCCAGATGCACCGTTGATCAGCACATTTTGCCCTGGCTGTACCTGTCCGTAATCCCGCAAAGCCCTCAAGGCTGTGCTGCCTGCGCCAGGGACCGCGGCTGCTTCCTCGAAAGTCAGATTAGCGGGCTTATTCACCAATTCATCTTCAGTGACACATACATACTCCGCGAAACATCCGTGGCGGATCGCTCCAAACACATCATCACCTTGTTGAAATTGAGTGACATTAGTTCCAATCGCTTCAATACGTCCTGC
>JARROY010000499.1:0-2174 GCA_037383445.1 Anaerolineales bacterium
CCACCTTGCTATCGATTGATTGTTAATATCGTTGATCAAATCAGATTTGCATTCGAACAGCCTTGATTTTTCCCGGGTTCCAACAGAACAGGGCAATCGAAGCAGTGAAGATTAACAACCATACAACAAAGTGAAGATCCACACCGGTTTGGGCAAGTGTCTGGTACTCAAACTTATCGGCCACATCAGACCACCAATAGGAAAAGTTGACGATATCCACAAGGGGTTGTGTGATAATGCCGGGAACCAACAATCCTGATGGGTACAGCCCAGTATGAGTGGTAAACCCATCCAAACACAGCGCCAACTGCCCCTAGCAACGCCCAGGTAGGGGATAATGCAGCAGCAGCCAGTGTAATAAAGAGGAACAGACTTATGCCTTTGAGTCTAATAAGGAGCATCATACTCAGTAGAAAAGAAAATCCCGAGAGAACGTAAGCAAGTGTTATCGTAATCACCTCAAAGACTTGTGATTAGCGAATTGGCCAATGGACAATCATGCTCCGAGTAGATTTGAGTTTAGGTTTTAGTTTTCTCAACCTTGTTGGCGGGATTTAAACCCTCAGCAGCTTTTCCACATAAAAACCACGCCGCAATTAACATGAACACGTATCCACCCAGTTTGAAATAAGCAGCAATTGTAGATGAACCCTTCAAATCCATTCGTTCTTTTGCCCATAACCAGAGTATCCCGATGAACGAGAGTAATATCAAAGTTCCCCCAATACCAAACAATGGAGGAGAATATAAATTTAGGGCCAGGGTCACTAAGGATATAACAAATGTGAGAAATAATCCTATCCCAATTTTCCAAACAGTCGATCCTTTTACGCCTGCATAGAGTAATATCCCAACCCCGGTTAATATCGCTCCCAGCGGGACTGAAACACCATATAAGCGGTTTAAAGGTCCTGTGAATGCCCAAATCGTTTGATTGATTTCTTCGGTTGTTGAAGAATGCAAAATTGGCCCGAAAATTCCGCTTCCTGCATACACCCAAGCAATCATCCAGACAACCCCTAACCAGAACACAACCAAACCAATCTTTTTCTTAGTCATTTTACTGATCTCCTTTCTTGATATTTTTCTTCCAATCTTCCATCTTGATTTTGCCCTTTCAGTTTTCGCGCAGAAAATCGAGCACTCGCTCATCGACAATTTGATAATGGGTGCCGCACATATTGTGATTGCTATTCCGCACCGGCTCCCCTTCAAGATTTGGAATAAGTCGTTTTGCCCGGCTCAACGCCTTTGCCGGGTTGTAGATAACTTATCCCCAGTACCGCAGCAAGCACTGGTGACCAAAAACCTAATTGACTGGCACTATTCTTTTTCATGTTTCACTCCTTCGACAGCAAGCCGTGACCGCTTTCGATATACTCCTTGAGGTTCTGGGCAAAACGTGCCGCTGGGGCGCCATCGGTAATGTCGTGGTCAAATGTGGCAGTTATCGAGAGATATTCGCGTGGTTCGATACGATCGTCAACAATCCCGGGCTTAATGGTGATACCACCTATGGAGATACATAAAGAGGCGTGTTGGTAAGGGATGACGTGACCGCCGCCAGCACCGAACATTCCCATAGAAGTAACAATTATGTTGAAACCTTGCTTGGCAATTATGTTTGGATTAGAAAGCATGGAGGACATTAAGATGGATCGCAAGAATCTGGGTAATTTAGCAAAATTTTTCATCGGTCCGATCTGCTCTTTATATCCTTCTTCTGCATAGCTGTGAATTTCGTCGTGAATCTCCTCAATGCTTTTCCGGTTCGTCTGACGGATAACAACCCCCATAGGTTGACTTTGACCATCGATCGCCTTTTCTACATTGCAAGAAACATGCATATCATCAAAGATCACAAGTTTCCTCGCCGCGGATCTGAGCGCAGCAATCCGTTTATTGGTCATAGCAACGTCAGCTACACATTTGATGATGAAAGCTGTTATTGAGGGGGCGGGTGCTCCTTCAGCTTTTTTCTTCCTGCGATATTTTCGCACATCAGTGACATCAGCCTCGAAGAGAACATGGATCATATGTTTTCTTTCTGCCGGAACCATGACGTCAACCACAAATTCGCGAACACGTGGAAAGTCGACGATTTGATAGCCAACTATTTGTTTTTTCATTTTCATTTCTCCTTTCTTACTTATTGGCCAGTATTGCCAGGAAAC
>JARROY010000500.1:0-1718 GCA_037383445.1 Anaerolineales bacterium
CAATGATGTCTTCGAGCGTTACCAGGCCAGCCACGCCCCCGTATTCATCCACCACAATCGCAATGTGCATGCTCGCCGCCTGCATTTCATCCAGCAGTTCATCGACCTTTTTGGTTTCTGGGATGAACCGGGCTGTGCGCAGCAGCGAGCGCAGCGAGGTGATCTGATTGCCTGAACGCCAGACTTGGAGCATATCTTTGGTATAAAGCAGGCCGATGATGTTATCGATCTGTTCCTCATAGACCGGAACACGGGAATACCCAGTTTCCAGCAGTTTGTCGACTGCTTCCACTAATGGTGTGTTGACCTCCAGAGACAGCATGTCTACGCGGGGGACCATAATTTCTTTCGCCATCGTGTCGCCGAACTCGAACACTGAATGGATCATTTCGCTTTCATCTTTTTCAATTTCTCCGGCGCGTTGGCTGGCATCTACCAGGTGGATCAATTCATCTTCTGTAATGGTGACCAGGTTGCGGCTTTCACTTCTTTTTGACAGCCGCAGCGGGAGGAATAGGAGTGGAGAAAAGAGAGCGATCAAAAAGCTGGCAATCGGCGTAAAACGGATCGACCAGCTTTCCGGGTCGGTCAGTATCAGACGCTCAAGAATAAATTCCAGCAGCCATAAGATCAATCCAATCAGTACCAAATATCCCAATACAGGGAGGTCAAAATCTGCTTCCATATCTGGGATTACAAAGTTCAGCAGTGCCAGTCCGGCGATTAAAAAGCGCACCAGAGCCTGTCCCAGTTTCAGAGTAGAGCGGGTGCGGGAGCGTTTGGTCACCAGCTCCATGGTTTTCTGCACCTTCACCATCCCTGATTCGCTGAGTGATACCAATCGCGGAAACCGCACATTCAATAAACTGGCTCGAATTGAGGTCAAAACTAGGTCAAAGACTATTAGGACAATTATCCAAATTATTTGAGAATTATTCACCATCTGTTTCCAAATCTCGTAATTTTCGGGCAGGAACCCCTGCCACAAGCTCTCCTTCTGCAACATCAGTTGTCACCACCGACCCGGCACCGGTTTGAGCACCTTTGCCGATCTTAAGCGGTGCTACCAGCATTGTATCGCTGCCGATGAACACGCCATCTTCAATCGTGGTGTGATGTTTGTTTTTACCATCGTAATTGCAGGTGATTGTACCAGCTCCAATGTTGACATCTTTGCCGATAGTCGCATCACCAATATAAGAGAAATGCCCCATTTTTACCCCTGGACCAAGGTACGAGTTTTTAACCTCACCGAAGTTGCCCATATGCACCCCTTCAGCGAGATGGGCACCTTTACGCAGGTGGCCGAAAGGACCGATATCCACATGATCATCCACCCGGGCCTGCTCGATAACCGCAGCAAGGACTTCGCAGTAGTTTCCAAGGATCGAGTCTCGGATGATGCTGTTGGGTCCAATCACACAGTTCGACCCGATCTGTGTGCTGCCCTGCAAATGCGTATTGGGATAGAGCACCGTGTCTGCCCCAATGGTAACCTCTGCTTCAATGTAGGTGGTGGCCGGGTCGATGATCGTGACTCCCGCCAGCATCCATTGCTCATTGATCCGTTTTCGCAGGATGGTTTCAACTTCAGCCAGGTGGACTCGAGAGTTAATGCCCATGGCTTCCTGCCGGTCTTCGATCACTTCTGCCTGCACGGAGAGACCCTGCTGCCGGGCAATGGCAACGATATCGGTCAGGTAATATTCTCCCTTTGC
>JARROY010000501.1:0-1718 GCA_037383445.1 Anaerolineales bacterium
TGAAGCAAAAGGGAGTGTGCAGCCGCACACTCCCGATGTTGTCTGTTCAGTTGTGGGTGGATTTAGCACCTACGGTGTCCAGCCGTCGCTCAAGGTCTTCATGAATTCAACCAGAGCATCTTCATCTGCGTCGCTGAGTCCGAGGTTGCCTAGTTCATTTGTATTGACGGTATATGGATACTCAGGTGCTGGCCAATCGGCGCCTTTCTTCAGCGAACCGGGAACATCGCGTGTATTGTAGAAGTGGGTGATCTCTTTCAGCGTTTTGAAGAACCCGTTGTGCCCGTAGGGGGCGGTCAGCCCGATGTTGCGCAGGGTCATCACTTTGAACTTGCCATTCTCATCAGGATCGCCGACAATGGGACCAAGGCCAAGGTCAACGGGTGCGCCTGTGAGGGGAAACTCCTCGTTCTTAGGCACGCCGAGATTATCATAGGTGAAGTCGGTGAAGACCGGCGGTACCATCCCAGACGCCCACGCAGGTGAGATGACTGGCAGGCCATAATCGGCTGCATTTGTCCAATCGGCCACATGGCAGGCGGCGCACATGGCACCTTCACCCTTCTCTAGGATGCCGTTGTTGTTGTTTTCGCCCATGAAGAGCTGTAGGCCGTACCACTCCTCTTTGGTGAAGATTTTCTTCCCGGCTTTAGCGGCAGTCTTACCGATGCCCTTGGCGCAGTCGTCGGGAGTCCCGCCTTTGGTTAGGCACTGTTGCAGATAGTAATCGTATTTTGAACTAAATTGCCCGAATAATGCTGTGCGCTCGAATGCCGCAATTGAGAGGGCAACCTGATCGTAAGCCATTTCAATATCCGCAAGAGAACCAGCTCCCCAAACAATCTCAAATAGATCTGCATAGTCCGATGCGGCAACATAGGCAATCACCTGGGTTTTTCTAGTGTTGGCCATCTCCACCGGGTTAAGGAAGGGACCCAAAGCCTGGTCTGCCAGCGGGTCGCCTAAATCATCACCAGTGGCCCGGCTGTCCCAGAACTGCCCGCCGATCCACAATCCTTCATCCTCGTCATAGTAGCGGATGGGGGCGTACATGGCATAAGCGGACGCAGGTGAGTTCCTGCCGCCGAATAACCCGGGAATTACGCCCTCGGAAACAGGCAAATCTGAATCTGATCATCAAATCCAAAATCGGGGTCATGGCAGCTGGCGCAGGATTGCCCGGCGGGTTCGGACAGGTTCTCGTCAAAATACAAGAATTGCCCAAGTTCTTCGATGGGGGTCAAACTTGTTTGGGCTTGGCTGGCGGTGGCCGTGAAGGTGATCAGCACGCCAGCGAGGATCAATACTCCAAAAATCAACCATTTCTTATTCATTTTTTCCTCCGTTAAAGATGGTTTAAATAAAAGTGCACTCCTCCAAATTGTCTTTGACCTCCTTTCTCTAGGAGAGAGGGTTTCTGTATTAAAAATTATATAGTAAATATTTTCACAAAACAATCGATATTAGAAAATGTAATCATCCTAATCGAATGATAAGTACTTATGATAGATTGGTTTGTATTTCCCCTGCTTTGTGAGGGATTCCCGCTACCAGGTATCCAATTTTGTGTTTTAATCACTGTTATGAACGCCGTACAGTTTAAATTCACTGTTCCCCGCTACGTGCTGGGAAAAATTGTCCACCGGATCTATCCCCCTTTGGTGTGGAGCGGAATTTCGTGCACCTCGCTCAAACAGGTTCCGGAGCCCGACCTACCT
>JARROY010000502.1:0-2316 GCA_037383445.1 Anaerolineales bacterium
GCAGATCCAGGCAGTGCAGGCAGCCCTCAATAAAGTTGGAAAGATCGTGCTCGACGAGCATTTGCACTCCTGTGTGATTACTGCCGTGCAGGGCGAAAATCAATCCGAGCGCGAACGTGTGCTGCAGGAGATAATCGACGTGTATGAAGCCTCTAATAAAGTATAAAACCTAATTTCTTACAAGTAAGGAGAACCTGATGACAGCTGTAAAATATAATGTACCGAATATTTCTTGTGGGCACTGTGTGCACACCATCCAGATGGAAGTGGGCGATTTGGAAGGTGTAAAGTCCGTGAAAGCTTCCAACGAAACCAAAGAGGTTGAGGTGGTGTTTGAGCCCCCGGCAACCGAGGATCAAATTGTCGCATTGATGAAGGAAATCAATTATCCGCCGGAAGGTTCGTTGTTAAGTCTCTAAGCGGTTTGCTTTTCCTGAGAAATATCTGGTGAAATATTGAACCGGATTTTAGTAACAAAATAATTATTAATAATGACAAGCCTTAGGAGGAGAGATTGCTGCTAGGGCTTGTTGCATGGTGGTGCTGATGTCTGAAACAAAACAAATATCCATTCCTGTCACCGGGATGACCTGCGCCAACTGCGTTTCGGCAGTCGAGAGAAATATTAAAAAGGTAGACGGTGTTCAGGTAGCGAACGTCAATCTAACGACCGAACGAGCAGCTGTTGAGTATGATCCCAGCAAGGCCAATCTCGGTGCCATGATCAGCCGGATTGAACGCGCTGGCTATGGGATTGCCACTGGAGAGGCGGACCTGATCGTTCATCGGATGAGCGATGATAATGATGCCCGGAGGCTGGAAAAAACCCTGCTTGGATTGGAGCCATGGGCCGGGACATTGGGCTGTGGGGGATGTGGTCGCATGAACCCTGGGTCAATTGGCTGATGTTTACCTTGGCGACCCCGGTGCAGTTCTATGTCGGTTGGCAGTATTATGTCGGTGGCTACAAGGCGATCCGCAATGGCTCTGCCAACATGGATGTGCTGATTGCAATGGGATCCTCGGCAGCGTATTTTTATTCGATCCCTGTGCTGTTGGGGATGATTCCCGGGCACGTGTATTTTGAGACCGGTGCGGTGATCATCACATTAATCCGGCTCGGCAAGTTCTTGGAGGCGCGGGCTAAAGGGCAGACCAGCGAGGCAATCAAGAAACTGATGGGTCTGCAGGCAAAATCCGCCCGGATTATTCGAAACGGTGAAGAGCAAGAGGTGCCGGTGGATGAGGTCGTGGCGGGTGATATCGTGCTGGTTCGCCCTGGTGAAAAAGTTCCTGTGGATGGTGTGGTGGTGGAAGGCCGATCCACCATAGATGAATCGATGCTGACAGGAGAATCGCTGCCGGTCTCGAAGAGCCCCGGAGATGATGTGATTGGGGCGACCTTAAACAAAGTCGGGCTGCTGAAATTTGAAGCCACCAAAGTAGGCAAAGAAACGGCGTTGGCTCAGATCATCCGTTTGGTGGAAGAGGCGCAAGCCAGCAAAGCCCCCATTCAGCAGTTGGCCGATAAAGTCTCGGCGGTATTTGTGCCAGCGGTGATTGCCATTGCGTTTGGGACTTTTCTGGTGTGGTATTTTCTGGTGCCACCACCTGCAGCAAATGCAGATGTCAACCTATTTACCCGTTCCCTGATCAACATGGTGGCTGTTTTGGTGATTGCCTGCCCATGTGCGATGGGGCTGGCGACTCCTACGGCGGTGATGGTCGGAACCGGAAAAGGCGCCGAGATGGGGATTTTATTGAAATCCAGCGAAGCACTGGAACGGGCTGGCAGGATCACCGCAGTTGTGTTGGATAAGACCGGAACATTGACCCGCGGCCAACCTGCCGTGACCGATATTTTGGCTCGAGGCTTGGAGGAATCCGAGATGTTGAGGCTGGCAGCCAGTGTGGAAGGCGGCAGTGAGCACCCGCTGGGTGAGGCGATCTTAGCTGAAGCCAACAACCGTGAGCTGGCATTAAGCACCCCCGACGCCTTCCAGGCGGAAGTGGGGCACGGCGTTCAGGCTGAAGTCGATGGGAAACGCGTGCTGGTGGGTAATTTGCGGATGATGTCTAACCATGGGCTGGATACGAGCATATGGGATGAGGACATCTCAAGGCTGCAGAAAGAGGGAAAAACCGCCATGCTGGTGGCAGTCGATGACCAGCTGAGCGGCGTGATTGCAGTGGCAGATACGCTGAAGGATAATTCCAGGCAGGCGGTTGAAAAACTGCATGAAATGGGATTGCAGGTCGTGATGATCACAGGCGATAACCAGGCGACAGCCGATGCGATTGCTGCCCAGGTTGGCA
>JARROY010000503.1:0-1715 GCA_037383445.1 Anaerolineales bacterium
GCCGGAGTGTAAAATTACTTTATCTACACCACGCTGTGCTCTATGAGACTTTCTCCCATATCAACGATCGTTTTCTCCAGCGGATATGTTTGCCAGTTGAGAACGTTGCTTGCCTTGCTGCTGTCAAAGACAGGATCTTCCCCCAAACTTTTGGTGTTTTCCCGCACCAATCGATTAAATAAGCCGTAAAAGCGGACGATAGCGCTTGGAAAAACAATTCTTGGAATACGGTACCCGAGCGGCTTAAAGCGCTTGGAGAGTATTTTGGCTACCTCCGGTAGAAACATTCCACCAGTCACACAGATAAATCGCTGACCAGCCGCCCCTGCGGTGGTAAGAGCCGCAAGATGTGCTTGGGCAATGTCCCGCACATCCACAAGGTTAAGCTTCATCCGGGTAATACCAGGCAAACCACCAGCCATCATCATGCGGTGCAAAGCCATCGAGGTTATTTCCCGGTTGCTGAGGACAGGACCTAAGACATATCCCGGGTTGATCACCACCAATTCCATCGGATGGTCTGAAGGCAAATCTTGCATAAACTTCCAGGCGGTTTGTTCGGCCAGGGTTTTGCTTTTGGGATATGGATCAATGTTTCCGTTTAACTTCGACCAATCTACCTCGGTAAATGTACGGTTCTGATCGGGTTGTCCACTGGAAACTGCCGCGATGGAGGATGTGTGCACCACCCGGCGGACACCATTCCGGGCTGAGGCAGCCAACACACGCTTGGTGCCATCCACTGCAGGGCGGATCAGGATTTCTTCGTCTTCGGGAATCTCCAGGGGAAATGGCGAGGCAATATGCAGCACGAAATCGCAGCCCGCCACAGCTTTATCCCAGCCATCGTCGTCCATCAGATCTGCTTGCACAAGTTCCAGGTCTTCTGCTCTGCTGGTATAGGGTTTGAGAGACTGCTTCAACTCTTCCGAAGAAGATAACTCCCTGACCGTGCCGCGCACTTGATAACCCGCTTCTAATAGATATATAATGCACCAGCCGGCGATATACCCTGTTGCCCCGGTGACTAAAACTTTACTTTTCTGTGGTGACATATTCAAAGGAAAATTATACCGGATTTGAGGATCACTCAAATTGCATTATCAATAATATGCAACAACCCTCAATCTTTTAACTCAACGCCAATCAATAAAATCGGCTGGTCACCCACATTTTCGAGTGAATGCGGTGGCAGCGGGTCTGACCAGATGGAGGGAGGCGGGCTGTGGAATTTCTCATTCTCTCTCGAGTCCACTATTAGATTGCCATCAGCATCTCGCCGGATGAAATCACTCCAGCTCTGAATGTAGTACACGCTCGGCCAGCGGTGGGTGTGCACAGGGGTGATTTCTCCCGGTTCGATCTTGGTTTCCAGCACCCGGACACGGTCGTTTTCAAAGGTTAATTTATGCTGTTTTGGAGAAGCCACTAGGGCATCCAGTTCTGCTGGCCAAAGGTCGATTTGATCAACTGCCGTTGGCTTATTATCCGTTATCATTTATATTCCACTCCCAAATTTTTTATTGGCTGTTCAATTGAAGTATTATATACCTTAATAGGCCGAATTTAGCACATTCATCAATTTCAAAGCACTCCAGGATAGCTGGTTAATGGCTTATCCCCTAAATTCACCCACCTTCACACCCAATTCTCGCCCATTATCGACTAAAATTAAACCGGGTATTTTTATAGCAAACAGTGAAAGGAGAGCAATG
>JARROY010000504.1:0-3396 GCA_037383445.1 Anaerolineales bacterium
GTTCGGGCGCGTGAATTGGATTTGGTTGTGATTGGTCAACCCAAGGATCAGATCCAGCATAATGGGACAGATGTCTTTGTGACTGAGCTGGACAATCCCTTCAAAGGACGTGAAGCAGTTGGACCGGCCGACAGTCAGGATTACTACGGGCGCGAAGAATTGATCGACACATTGCTGGCGCGTATGGCTGAAGAAAGTCCCTATGGCCGCTTTTTGGCGGTTATTGGACCAAGTGGTAGTGGAAAATCCAGTCTGGTCAAAGCCGGGTTGATCCCTGCGTTATGGTGTGGCGGGCTGCCGGATTCTGAAAGCTGGTTCATCGCGGATATGCTGCCCGGCTCGCGGCCGATTGATGAGCTGGAAGTTGCCCTGACACGTTTTGCTACCAGCGAGGTTGCAGGTATTCTGGGTGAACACTTACTCCGCGACGAAAACGGGTTGGTTCGGGTGGACAGTTGATTCTGCCGGATAACGGCAGTGAAGAATCTGCTGCTGGCAGCTGTGACCGACCGGCGTAGCCGGGTGCGCGTGATCATCACGCTGCGCGCCGATTTTTATGACAGACCCCTGCACTACCCCGAATTTGGCGAAATGATGCGCAGCCGGATGGAGACGATTCTTCCCCTATCACCCAGTGAGTTGGAACGCGCCATCGTCAAACCGGCAGAGCGTGTTGGTGTCACCTTTGAGGATGGGTTGGTTACCCAGATCGTGTCAGCCATGACTTACCAGCCTGGGGCACTGCCTCTACTGCAATACTGCCTGACCGAACTGTTTGAACGGCGAGAAGGGAGAACCCTGACTCACAAGGCATATCACGAGATGGGGGAGGCGGTTGGCGCTTTGGCTCGGCGCACTGAAGCTGTTTTTAACGACCTGGACCGTGCCAGCAAACAGTTAACCAAGCAAATGTTCTTGCGGTTGGTCACGCTGGGAGAAGGCACAGAGGACATGCGCCGCCGTGTGATGCAGCAAGAGATTATCGCCTTGGCCGATCAGCCCGAAGACATGGAAGAGATCATTGACTTGTTTGCTGGTTACCGTCTGCTCTCGCTCGATCACGATGCTGCTTCGCGCCAGCCGACCGTGGAGGTCGCCCACGAGGCGATACTGCGTGAATGGGAACAACTCAAGAGTTGGCTGAATGAAAGCCGGCAAGAGATCCGTATGCATCGTAAACTGCTGCAAGCGGTTGCCGAATGGCAGAAGGCTGGTAAAGACAAAAGCTACTTGCTGCAAGGGGCTCGCCTGGATGAATTTGAACAGTGGCGTTCATCTACAACGGTTGCCCTTACGCCTGCCGAACGCGAATACCTCGATATGTGCAGTATAGAACGGCAACGGCGCATCGAGCAGGAACAGCAACGTCAGGCCCATGAAGCGCAGTTGGAACATCGCAGCCGACGGGCCTTGCAAGTTTTGGTAATGCTGCTGTTGTTTATCGCGCTGGGATCGATTGGCGTTTCTATCTTTGCGGTCAACGCTCGTAACCGCACTGAAAAAGCCTTGACCGCTGCCGAACGCCAGGCGGATGTCAATCACAGCCTGGTGCTGTCATCCAATGCGGACAGCGCTTATCAACATGGCTTTGCTGATCTAGCGCTGCTGCTTGCACTTGAGGCTGTGTCGATTGATGAACCACCTGTGGAGGCAACACAGGGTTTGACCCAGATTGCACTGGGACCAGGTACCCGGAGGGTGTGGGCGGATTATCCTGACAATGTGAGCGCCTTGCGATTTAGCCTGGATGGACAAACGCTGCTGACAGCGACGTGTCTTCAGCGCTCGGCAGATGATGTGGGTTGCGCTGAGGCACAACTGGTACTTCGTGACGTTGCAAGCGGTGAAGTGCTGAAAACATTTGGGATCTTGATAAAATGACGGGTGTTCGCACTTTGACAGGGCATACCGGCGCAGTGAATGATGTGGTGTTTATCAATGATGGCAATTACATTGTCTCCGCTTCTGACGATGAAACGCTGATCGTTTGGGATGTAAGTTCAGGTGACATCATCCGTACATTGGATAACCACACAGGCCCGGTCAATGCCCTCGATGTTAGCCCGGATGGGTTGTCGGTAATCTCTGGGTCATCTGATGCAACCATCATGCTATGGAATGTTGATCCATCATCACCTGATTTTGGTGCGCTGGTGCAAACCTATCGGGGACATGATCTGGCTGTTAGGGACTTAGGATTTGTTCTCGATGGTGGTGATCGAAGAATCCTGTCTCGTTCGGATGACCTGACCTACAAATTATGGAATATTGATACAGGTGATGTGGAACGCAGCTTGGTCATTGGTACTGTTGTCAGCATCTTTGATGTCAGCCAAGATGGGCAGTTTGTCTTCGATCAATCCGATCTGCTCTGGGAGGTGAAAGACTGGGGCCGGGATGGACAATTCCTGCATGGCGCCAGTCCAGATAACTCGCTGCGGGCGATTGATTTCAACCCTGCGGGCACACTGATCGCGACTGCCGAAAAAGATGGCACATTGCGTCTCTGGGACGCGGTTGAACAGGCAGAGATACACAGCTACAAGCTTGGTGAAGTCATGACTTCCGTATTGGCGGATGGCACACATCTGTTGGCAGGTGGAGCTGGCGTTTATTGGTTAGATATCGCATCTGGCGATGTGATCTATGACTTGAGTATCGAGAATGGCGGCCCACAGCCTGGTGGTATCGCACTTTCTGCAAACGGCCGGTACGCTCTGGTTATATCACATGATTCCAAAAATCGTCTGGAAAAGGATATCGCCCGACTGTGGGATTTGCAGACAGGCACGATCATCAGTGACTTCAACGAAGCTCGATTCCCAATTCGATCCGCCGCGTTAAGCCCGGACGGCAAGCTGGCGTTGGTCGGGTCACAGCAACCAAATGGGACTGCTGAGGAAGGCCAAACAGAATTCGGCGACCTGTTTCTTTACAATGCCCGTACTGGCGAAGTATTGCATAAGTTCGACACAACCTATGATACGGCGGGGATGCGCTTCAATGCCGATGCTTCGCTCGCCGTGACTTGTTCAGGAGCGACAGAAAAAGAAGTTAAAGAATCAGAACATGATTATGAACCTCACGTACAGCTGTGGGATATCGCTACCGGAGAACGAATCCGAGATTATAACGAGTTCCCCGATGGCACTGTCGCTATTATCGATTGCGCTTTCGGACCAGTTGAAAGCACGCTGCTTGCTGCCTCAGTCAGTGGAGATATTTACGAACTGGATATCGAAACAGGTGAGCTGCTCCGTACGTTTTCGGGTCACAGTAATATTGTTTTCAGCATTGATCTCAGCCCAGATGGAAACTATCTTGTATCAGGAAGTGCAGATCAGACCGTCATCCTGTGGGACTACCATACAGGTGACTTGATTAGCCGTTTAAAGG
>JARROY010000505.1:0-2325 GCA_037383445.1 Anaerolineales bacterium
ATCTCGCGTTTGAGCGCTTCATATAGCAGGCTGGCCATCGGCGGACCTTCATCCACAAAAGTGCGGATAAAACCTTCTGGTTCAGCAAGAGTAAGTGCTTTTTCCAGCTTGGTTAGTGCCAGTTCTGAATTTCCATTTTCTTGAAAAGCTACTGCCTGGAGAGCAAGTACTTCTATTACTTTGCTCCCCCATCCGTTGTTATTGGCTAATTCTAAAAGGCTATCCAGGAGATCCATAGCTTTACGAATGTAAACGTCATCTTGATGCTCCCGATATAGGGCAATAAGAACCCGGGCGTGCGTCGTCAAGGTAAACTTTGTTTTGAAATGTGTAACTTCTTCAATAGTGGTTGTGTTTTCTTCAAGCCATTTTTCCAGGTCTTTGATCTTCCTCTCTTTTAACCACAATCGAACTAGAGGATATTCTCCTCCCCGCAAGTCGAAGTCTATTTCAGCGTTTGAAACCGCCTGTTCCGCATTCTGGATCGATAAGAAAGCATTAGCGATATCCCCCTTTGCTAATTGAACTTTTGCCAAAAGGCAATGGCCGACTTTTTCAGCGCGCCCATCTGCCATTTGCTGACCCAGTTTGATTCCTTCTTGTAAATGTTGATTCGCCCGATCTAATGCGTTCAGTTCATAGAGAACCCTGGCGATTTCTTTATGGATATACCCGGCCACAGGAAGTACTCTCCCATCCTGCTCCGCGAGTTCAAATGTATCCTGGAATAACTCAAGCGATTGTTGAAGATGGCCTGCCAATTCTAAGGAGTGGGCGTGATTGCATGCCCCACTCACTGCTACCATTCGATTGCCAGAAGTTTCACCAGCAGAAGCTGATTCAGCGAAGGTATCGATGGCAGCCTCAAGATTCCCATTTCCCCAGTAAAAGCCACCCATCATCATGGCGCAATAGGCGCGGATCCAATTGTTTTCCGGTAGGTATTCTCGTACCTGATTGGCATATTCAGGCAAATTTTCATAGTCCCTTGTCCAACCAGCAGAGATCATCTTCAATCCAGCGATATTGCCCAACATTTCACGTTGCTGGATTTCATCCTTTTCTGAAATAGTTTTCAATAAATTATCTATATTCTTGAGTTTCGGACTTGCAGCTTCTACATGCCCTGTTAAGAGCAATGCCCAGGCATGATAAATAAACAGCCAGGGAGAGTTTTGCAAAACTGATTCTGGAAGCCGCTCCACAGAATCTAAAATAAATCTAAAATTGCTGTTTTCCAGTGCTGCAAGTGCGCCCTTTTCGATCAACCGGATAGCTAATGTTATATCTTTTCCTGCCAAAGCATGGTGAACCGCTTCTGATAGATCGCCATTCGTTTCGTGCCAAATGGCAGCTTTGGCATGTAATTCGTTGATACCTCCATTGTTATGGAAAATTAATCGTTGCCGTAACAAGTCAGCAAACAGATGGTGATAACGATACCAAAGCCGCTCGTCATCCAGGGGGACGATAAAAAGATTGGCGCGCTCTAACGTTTCCAAAACCTGCTTACCGTTATCTCGACCGGTGAGGGCATCACATAAGGAACCAGTCAAACGACTAAGAACCGAAGTTTGTAATAAGAAGTTTTGGATGTGTTCTGACTGTTGACCCAGCACTTCTTCGATCAGGAAATCCAGCACCAACCTGTGACCGCCAGTGAATGATTTTCACCTGTGAAAGACTTGATAAAGCCCGCACGATCATCATGTCCCCGCATTGAGATGGCAGCCAACTGCAGCCCTGCGATCCAGCCTTCGGTGCGAGTTTCCAACTCAGCAATATCTCCCGATGACAGGTTCAAGCCCATCACCTGGTTCAAGAAATCAGCTGCTTCTGATTCTGAAAAGCGCAAGTCAGCAGCGCGGATTTCTGTCACTTGGTTCCGGGCACGCAGGCGTCCCAGGGACAGAGGCGGGTCCTGCCGGGTGGCGATGACCAGGTGTAATTGGGGCGGCAGGTTTTCGAGCAGGAAGACCAGAGCTTGATTAACCGGTTCAGCTTCGATCAAATGATAATCGTCTAAGATAAAAATGATTTTTTCGGAAATAGCAGCAAGATCGTTTATCAAAGAGACCAAGATAGTGTTGGCAGATGGCGGTTGAGAGGCTTGGAGCATGCTCAACACGCCTTGGCCGAAATCATCTACGATCCCCTCGATTTGTTTCATGGCGGAAATGAAGTAGGTCAGGAAACGAACCGAATCGTTGTCGCCTTCATCCAGCGAGAGCCAGGCAACCTTGATGGGTTGGGTATCTATTTCACTGTTATTCCGTAAATTTTCCACCCAATGGCTGACCAGTGTGGTCTTCCCAAATCCAGCCG
>JARROY010000506.1:0-3312 GCA_037383445.1 Anaerolineales bacterium
CTTATAACTGAGAATCTCCTGCCGCTTTTTAAATCCATTTACCAGCAGTTCCCCAAACTCAAGGTCCAAGGCTTCGCAAAGTTTTAGGATCATTTCTTCATAGACCCACTGTGGAACCTTGACCACGCCAAATTCCTTGTCGACCACTTGTTTTGCTTTGGCTGCCCCGCCGCTTTTTGTAACGGTGTTCGCCCATTCAGGTGAATCTTTTTGTGTTTCCAAAAAATAATTAAGGGTTGTCATACGTCCTCCATTGAGTATTGCATATCTAAATAAATATCAGCTGTTTGCTTAGTCATCGGCGATCAAATGATGTCCTTCTGTGTAAATATTTTGCTCCCCTGGATCGCTCTTAACCTCAAATTCCAGATCTATATCCAATGTCAGAGAAGACCTATCTGGGTGCACATCCTGCCTTCCAACGTCCTTCTTATATTTGACTTTGATGTTAAGCCCTTTATCCGGTTGACGGTCTTCGCGTTCAATTTTGGTTTTTTTGATCGCGCGCCTGATTAAAACCACGCTGGTAACCCCCATCCCGCCTAATACTACCACCCCACCGATAATAAAAATTAATATCTCGGGTGGGATACCGCCGGTTGGTCCATTGACGACAAACGAGTCACTGTGTTCTCCATTTTCAAAAAAGGTGATCCGCTGGCTGTTGCGGGGAGTTTCCTCCGGCATATAAACATACACCCACAGGCGTTGGTTTGACTGAAAATCATAATCCCACACTTCCAGGTCTACGCCACCCACTGATACACCTTCCAGATCGCCCAATTCATACAAATTTTCTCCATCAAGGTAGAGATCAAAATCCGTATCAACGTCCCCCTCTCGCGGGGATAGCCCATAGAAAACCGTTTCCGTCTCTCCACCAATCGGTGGCCTGACGAGAAAAGAAGCCTCATAGCCATAATTTTCGTAATAAAAGACGATCCCATGCATACCTTCCGGCAGGTCTCCCGGGAGATAGACCCGCACAACTGCCATCTGGTTTGATTCCTCCCAATTATCCAAGACCTCGACCCTTCTTCCAGCAATTTCAACCCCGTTGAGTGTTCCCAACTCGTAGAGATTTTCTCCTTCCAAAACAATTTCCACCTCGCTATCCATTTGGCCTTCTATTGGGGAAATCCCACCGATATATGGCCGGGGGGCTTCGCCTTCAATCACAAAAAACACATCCTCGTAGACAAAATTATCATAATAAAAAACGATCTTTGTTTCTCCTACAGGCAATTCTGGTGGCAGATACGCCACCACCACTGCCTCCTGATTGGAAGGTTGACCCCCATCATCGAACGGCACCTCCATTCCGGCGATTTCGACACGATTCAAATTACCCAGCTGAAAAAGATTTTCTCCCTCCAAGGTGAACTCTATATCGGAATCAGCCGGCCATTCATTGGGAGAATACCCATACATAATTGGGGTTGGTTCAGGGGATGGTTCAACATAGAAATAATCGCGATAGCTGAAATTCTCGTAATATAAGTGGATTTCGGTATCGCCGGTCCGCATTTCCAGCGGAAGGTAAATCCGGTATTCGAACAAATCTCCGGGATCGTTGATCGTAATAGCATTGACCTGGACCTCAACATCCCCAATAATCATGGTGATAAATTCACCCCACTCATAACGTGGGATCAGGGTGATTCCCTCTTGATAATAGTAGCTGAGCTCGAAGAATACAGACATCTCTGTATCTACCTGCCCTTCCTGGGGGTATAACCCGGCAACAACCGGTGAGATCCAACCTTCCCCCACCCCATCCAGGTTTTTGATCGATTCGAACCCAGTCCCCCTTAAAAGCATACTCACCGTATCACCCAAGCCTCCTCTCCGAGGATAGGCGTCAAACAAAGAAATATTTGCTTGAGCATGCGAAGGTTGGACTGTAACCAAGGAAAACAAGAGGATTAGTAGAGATGCAAGAAAAGCACTTACGCTAGACCGTTTCATTCGATCTCCTAAACTATACAGAACCAATGATTGGCCTCAACCCACTGGCAAACTTGACCCTATTGGTTTCTTGCAGGATTGCATGGCATTGTGAAGAATGAAGAGCGGAAATTTTTAGACGGGTTAGACCAACTAAGGACTATTACTTTTATTATAGGGTTATTTTTGAACTAGTCAAACCATCTCGGTAAAAATTATTTTTCTGAGCTCCCTTTCCTAAAAAAATACTCATCTACCCTTAATTTAACTTACTTGACTTTCATATTGATAATCAATATAATTTTATTGAATAACAATAAATATTAGTTGTTATTCAATAATAGTAAAAGGAAGAAAAGATCATGAAAAAGAACGAAAAATTGCTGTCCGTGTTGAAAGGGGTCATCAACATAATCTACGGAGGGTTGGTGATCGTATCGATCGCCTTAGTCCTCATAATCGCCTTCTCCCCACTGTTTCTCAAAGAAAATGTGCACTACCTGACCGCATCCGTCCCGGTTTCAATCGGGTTAGGAGACGAACCACAATTCGACGTCCAGGTCAGCGGGTCAGTCGCCAAACAGATCAGCTTGGCATTTGTTGACGAAGCGCAGGGTGTTTTACACCTGGAAACGACCAACTGGTATTTCATCTTTGTCAGCTATGCGTCTAAGCTGGTAACCGCGATTGGGTTGGCGTACGCCTTCTACCTGCTGCGGGAAGTCCTGGCAGCGATCGCCAAGGACGAAATCTTCACCGCCGAAAACAGCCACAAACTTCGCCGGCTGGGGTATGTGGTACTGCTGGTTGGCTTTATCCGTCCCAGTGTCGAGAGCATGGCAGCCAACGAAATTCTCAAGCGGCTAACCGATGTCTCCCCTGCAATCAGTATGCCCTACCCATTTAAAATCGAAGTCATCTTCGCCAGCTTGCTGATCCTGATCCTCGCTCAGGTATGGGCATACGGATTAGAACTCAAGCAAGAACAAGACCTGACGATTTGAGGTTGCCATGCCAATTCAAGTAAACTTAGACCTCATCCTGGTAAAACGTGGAGTAAAACTATCGGACCTCGCTTCAGCCATTGACCTCACCCTATCCAACCTATCGATCCTCAAGACCAACAAAGCAAAGGCAATCCGCTTCTCAACCCTGGAAGCCATCTGCAAGGAACTGGATTGCCAGCCCGGCGACCTCCTGGAGTACGTACCAGACGAACCAACTCACAATGAATAGATCGTCTGATCCCCCGAAACAAGCTCCGCAAGGATTTTCTACAAACCTTGCGGAGCTTTACATTTGGTGCAATTATCACCCTAAAAATAAATGAGCAGATCAGATCAGCCCTCTTGCGTCCAACCTTCC
>JARROY010000507.1:0-1614 GCA_037383445.1 Anaerolineales bacterium
TGAGACTGGTTTGAGGTTGCTGAAAAATCATGGATATCTGGTTGCCGCGAATTTTCTCCAAATCCGCAATCGGTAATTTAAGCAGATCCTTACCCTCAAATAACACCTCTCCTTCAACGACTTTGCCGGGTTCCCCGACCAATCCGATGACCGATAAAGAGGGCACTGTTTTCCCACAGCCAGACTCACCTACCAAGCCCAGCACCTCACCACTCTCTACATAAAAATCAATTCCATCGACAGCTTTCACCAAACCGTCCTCGACAAAAAAGTAGGTTTTAAGATTGTTTACCTGCAGGATAGTGTTTGCACCAGATTCGCTCACAGATTCACCTTTCATTCACCATTTATAAATTAGACATCGGCATGCCAGCATGCTACCCAGTGGTCGGGTTTGAGCATCTCAAATACGGGTTCTTCAACCCGGCATTGTTCTGTCGCCATGGGACAGCGCGGGTGGAAGCGGCAGCCAGAGGGAGGGTCAATCGCCGTCGGTACCTCGCCCTCAATAATAATCCGGTCGCGTTTCCTCGTCGGGTCTGGCACCGGGATCGCAGACATCAGCGCCTGGGTGTAATAATGCATCGGATTCAAATACAAATCCATGCGCGAAGCCAACTCTACAATCTTGCCCAGATACATCACCGCCACCCGATCAGAGATATGCTCGATCACAGATAGGTTATGCGCCACAAATAAATAGGTCAGGTTAAATTCTTCTTGCAGGTCGTCCAAAAGGTTCAACACCTGGGCCTGGATTGAAACATCCAATGCTGAAACGGGTTCATCACAAACAATAAAATCAGGCTGCATGACCAGCGCTCGCGCAATTCCGATCCTCTGGCGCTGCCCTCCCGAAAATTCGTGCGGGAAACGGCGGGCGTGATACGGTTCCAACCCCACTTTAATCAAAGTTTCTTCCATCATGCCAACTCGTTCCGAGGGAGTCCCGATGCGGTGGATATTCAGCCCGGCCATGACCGAATCGCCAATCGGGATGCGCGGGTTGAGTGAAGCATAAGGGTCCTGAAAGATGATCTGCAGTTTTCGACGCACCTTCTTCAACTGGTCACGGTTCATCGAATGAATATTGGCCCCTTCATATTCCACGCTTCCATCCGTAAGCTCCAGCAAGCGCACCAGCGATCGGCCAACCGTGGTTTTTCCGCACCCAGATTCACCCACCAATCCCAGCGTCTCTCCCCGCTTAATTGAAAAGCTGACCCCATCCACCGCTCTGACCCAGTTGATCACCCGTTTAAAAATCCCTCCATAGATCGGGAAATATTTAACCAGGTCTTTGGTTACAAGCAAGTCCTTGTTGCTCTTTGGCTCAAACTTTTTGTCTTCAATCATTAATCATTCCTCTTGTCTTCAATCCTTAATCATTCCTCTTATCTTCAATCCTTAATCATTCCTCTTAGATCCAATCAATAATCGTCCTTCTTGTGGTAAGCTGTTTGCTTCGATCATCGAGGTGTGTTCCTTCCAGCATCCTGGATAATTTCATTTTTCAACCTTCAAACTCCGCCTGTTTTTCCAAGTGGAGCAGCTCTCGTTCCACCTCTTGCGGCAGGGGAAGCGGCTCATGAGAGGCCAGCATTTCCTTCTCCA
>JARROY010000508.1:0-1611 GCA_037383445.1 Anaerolineales bacterium
CATATCAGCCATTTCATTGCCAACAAGGTAACAGTTAACCTCGTCTACCGTTAAATCGGATGGATCCAAGAAGACAAAATCGATGCGACTCGTAAGTTCTGCATCTGGATCACTAACAGTCTCATCAAAGTGATCAGTGTAGCCTTCATCATATTTGCTCTGCAAGAGCCAGGTATCCAGGTATCCGGCATCTACTGCCTGCATATAAGGTGGAAAATACTGAAGCGGCCCAATGAGGGGATGAGTATATACACCGGGAACATCATCAGGTGAGCTATTGAAATCGCCGACCATGATGATCGGTTTGGAATCAGCAAGCCCTTCTATATAGCCTAATAACTCTTGCATTTGCATAGATTGAACAAATCTGTAAACGCTGTCCGGGAGGCTGTTGAGCTCAAGGTGAGTATTTACGAAACGAAAACTTTGGTCTTTAATCACAACATCGACGATAATAAATCCGCGGGTGAATGCAACG
Source organism: Anaerolineales bacterium (assembly GCA_037383445.1). Taxonomy (GTDB): domain Bacteria; phylum Chloroflexota; class Anaerolineae; order Anaerolineales; family UBA11579; genus UBA11579. Next base: position 479 of record JARROY010000508.1, read on the forward strand.
TTAACACCTCCCAGGTTCATCTCCAAATTAAGAGAATAATTATTGGCGAGCACCTCCACGGCAGGATGTCCCTTGCGTACCAGGATAACATCATGGTCCACCATGCGCACATCAGAGAAATATGTGGGTGAATTGGGATCTATCATGGGCAGTTCCACATCGGCGTTGGTGACTGCAAAAGCGTCATAATACATTCCACGGTCCTTCAATGCAGAATCAAGGACAGCATAAAAATCAATAACAAGATCATCAGCTTCATTCGGGTTACCAAAAATGAAATCACCAGGAGTCTGGATATAAAAAGTTGAGACTTCCTGCAAGCCGATAACTTGAGGTTTCGCTGAAGCGATTTCGTCGGCAATCGCTTCTGCACGTTCAGCAAAATTAGTATCAAGCACCGTTTGAAAGACATCAGCTACAACGAATGGAACTGTTGCAGGGTCATCCTGAGCTGCTTGAGCGACTCTGAAAATATCAGCACCAAGATAAAGGTTGCGGGTCATGGTTTTTAATTTTGCTTCTGCCGACATAGCCGATGAGAGAGGAGCAATGAGAATCAGAATTACCAACACAAACCATCCCTTTTTGAAATCTACAAACATTTTTCCGAGTTTACTTTTCATAATAAATCCTCCTTCAGATTTTTGGTTTACTGGTCAATCAATCTGGATTAATTTTTCAGGACTAAAGAGCAATTGTTATTCCAAAACTGGTCTTACCCTAAATTTATGAAAACAAACTTTGTTTTTCGAAATCAGAAAATAAATATAACTAAATAATTTCAATAGGATATTGATTGTAATAAGAATAAATAAAAAAGAAAGGCGTTATAAACTCTTCATTTTTACAAGGGTTTTATCGAGATGCGAATCTTTCATAGGGGCGCAATAATGGTTGACAGAATTTCAACGGTTACTAGGGAGAGATAGCAAAATCGGTATCTAAGATAGAATCAAGATAAGTTTACAATGCAAAAAAAGTTGCATTGTTCCGGAAGGTAGTAATTGAATTGGACGCTGCTCTTTCTTAGAAGTGAGATAGCTGTGATAAAATTAAGACCTCATCTAAAATTCAAAAAGCTCAGATGCATCAACCAGGCATTAATGCGTTAAGCAAAAATAGCGACCCCCAAA
>JARROY010000509.1:0-2471 GCA_037383445.1 Anaerolineales bacterium
GATGATTGAAAGCACCACTCAATTTTGGAATATTGAAATAATCATAGTACAGTCTTGCATATTTATATTGCACCGGCTAAATCAGCACAATTTGGATGATAGAAAAAAGGCTCAAAATGAAGATAAAATCCGCACTTTGAGCCTTAAAATTGTCGGGGCGAGAGGATGCGGTTTGTAACCGACAACCTCCGACCTCACCGGCAGGGGGAAACAAAACTTGTTGTTACTGATAACTTGCCAATTAGTGCACCGGTGGGCGAAAATCAACACTCTTTTTGACCGCTTCATCAAGCTCCTGTGGGGTGAGAAGCGGGACACCATGAATTTCGAAGGTGCTGCTCACATTGCCTGCAAGCAGCACGGCAGTTGTCGTGACATTGTCCGGCAAATCGACAATGATATAAAAATCCTTCTCACCAAAGGAAAAGTAAAAGGCTTCTAATGAGCCCCCAACTCCTTCCAGTGTCTGCTTGGCTGCTTCAATCCGTTTGGAACCACCCTCCTCCATCAACCCCACAAAACCTTCGGGCGTATAACTTCCATAGAAAAGATACTTCGCCATCTCTCACCTCACTCCAAGGCTCGTCTCAACTTATGCGTTTCCAGTATATAACCATCTTACACAAAAAAGAAGAGGTTGTCATTAAGTAACAGGCTTATGTACTCCCCGATAATTAGCCAACTAGAAGGTACGAATAATGAGGTCTCCATTTTGATGCAAATTAAAACCAAAGACCTCATACTTCACATTTCTGCGTAAGTATGAGGTCTACTGTCGGGGCGAGAGGATTTGAACCTCCGACCTCACCGACCCGAACGGTGCGCGCTAGCCGGGCTGCGCCACGCCCCGAGCAAAATTTCAGACACCTGAGTGTCTGCAGGTATTGATATACCTGTCGGGTTAGCAAAGCGATTATATCTCACGCCTCCATCTTTTGCAAGCGGGCGGATTTAAAACCTGTGTTGGATTCCGTGGGTAAATTATAGATCCAATTAACATGAGTGCATTTCTCAGGGTGTATCGAGACCAAAGAACCTGATAATCCTATAACTGATCTCGATACGGCAGAAGCATGCCTACTCAATCATCGTAAAAGGTCAAAGACGCTCTAAAAATGCAAAAATCCCGCTAAAAGTGGAAAAAAATAAGAAGTCAACACCACAGTGGTCGAGTGCCCCAAGTGCATTTCTCGGGGTATTTCGGGACTACACCTATCCCCCATCACCCCTCATCTGCCGCTAATGGAATCGCCACGCAGAACGTGCTCCCCACCCCCAACTCACTCTCTACCGAGATGCGTCCATGGTGCATCTCGATCATCAGCTGGGCGACCGAAAGGCCCAGCCCCATCCCGCCGCGTCGGCGCACCATGTGGTTCTCCACCTGGTAAAAGCGGTCAAAAATTTTCTCCAGTTCGCTTTGCGGAATCCCAACCCCATCATCGGTTACCTTAAAAAGCACCTCGTCGCCGGCTTTCTTCGCCGAGATGGTCACCGTCCCGCCCGGGTTATTGTATATAATCGCATTGCGGACCACATGGCTGAGCGCCAAACCCAGTTTATTCATATCCGCCCGGATCGGCAGCGGCTGTTTAGGCAGCTCAAACTCGATCCTCACCCGGTAGTCTTCTGCCAGGCGCATCAGTCCAGCGCTCACCTTACGTACCAGCATCCCGACATCGACCGTCCCCCAATTCAACACTGCCGTGCCGTTACGGAAAGTATCCACCTTCGAAAGTTCCTCCACAATCTCCTTCAAGCGCATCGCACTTTCAATGATCACCGACACCTGTTCGCGTTGATCTCCCTCCAGTAAATCCTCCAAAAAGGTCGCATGGCCCAATATCAATCCCAGGGGCGTGCGCAGCTCGTGCGATGTGATCGCGATGAAATCGGTTTTCATCTGGTCCAGGTCGGCCAGTTCTTGGTAGGCTTTCTGAGTCTCGTCCATGGAGCGGGAATTTTGAATCGCCACCGCAGCTTGGGATGCCAAAATTTCCAAAATATATTGGTCTTCAGCCGTAAAATTTCCCCCATATTTATTCACTGCTGTCAGCACACCCAAGCAAACATCCTTTACCTTCAGCGGCACCGAGAGCAGGGAATGCGTCTCAAAACCGGTGTGCTTGTCTACCGCCCGGTAAATCCGCCCGTCGGCATAGGCATCCCGTACCACCATCGGTTCCCCATAGGTAAATACCTCGCCGGCAATGCTGCCCTTCAGCGGCACGCGCACCTGCTGCATTTGGTTGCGCTTATACCACGGCGCAGTCTCAAACTTCAGGTCATCCTCAACCTCATCATACAGCAATATCGAGGCTTCCTGGCTGTAAGTCAGGTCCGATGCCGCATCAATGATCATCTGCAGCAGCGGCTCCAGTTCCAGCAGAGAGCTCAAAGTTCGGCTCACCTCCAGGAGGCGTTCCAACTGCTGAATCCGCAGGCTGAGAGGCACACTTGCTTGTAGAGTA
>JARROY010000510.1:0-2577 GCA_037383445.1 Anaerolineales bacterium
GGTTCCCACAGAGCTGCCATCCGGTGCTACCAGATCGGCATCTGCCTGGGCGGCTGCTTCGTCGGGGTATTCAAACACCTGGAACCCGGTTTCGGACGTGTTCAGCAGCCGGGCCGGAACGGAGAAAAAGGCTTGGTCGATTTGTTCTCCATTAGCAACCGAAAAACCTTGACCTTCAAGGGCGGCAATCAGGTCATCAGCAGTGTTTAGGGAACCGGAAGCCTCTCTCCCACCAGCAGAACTGCATGCGGCTGTAAAAAGAGCCAAGATAACGCCTGCAATTAACAAACGTCGTGTTTTCATTTTTCTGTACTCCTTTAGTATTGATAATGGTTTGGTATCATTAATTTAAACAACGAACAATACAGTGACGATATTTTGGCCCAAAAAGTTCTGCCAAATCATACTATATTTATCCAATTTTAAAAATTCTTATCTCAATTTAATCTATCACTTGCTAAGGTGAAGGGTTTGTATGGCAGCTTGGATTGGTGTTCTAGTAGGTAGGCAAGCGAGAACCAAAAATACTCTGGTGATTTATTCAAAACATTTTGCGGCAACCTGTATAATCATTTCTAGACGAAATCTATTTCAGTGAACAAGGATTAGATGCACCCTAAACAACTCTTTGAAAAAATAAGACTGATTTTTTCGCTGCCAGCGACTTCACCCTTTGGGCTGGTGGTGATCGGCATGATTGGGGTATTGATCTATTTTGCACCCCAGGTGAATCCCAATGACTGGGAGATCAATACTTCACAATTATTCAATGGTTTGTCCATTTATGTGGATGGGGAGTTTCTCTATCCCCCTTGGAGCCTCCTCCTGCTTTGGCCTTACCGCCTGATTCAATCTTATGGGGCGCGCCTGTTCGCACTGTTGGTGGCGGCCTGGCTGGCATCCTCTCGCGGATGGTCATTGGGACGGTTGCTTTCGATCGTTTTCAACGCTTTGTTTATTTACGCAATTATGTTCAGCAACCTGGATATGCTGGTCTTGACTTTCCCGGTCTTGCTGTGGGAACAATCGAGAAATTGGAGCGGTTCCTGGTTTTTTTGGGGAGTATCGATCTCGCTGATGTTATTAAAACCCCAGGGGATGATCTTTTTGCTGCCATACCTGATCTATCAACGAAGGCAGCAAAAACAGAAATTGTTGTATGCTGTTTTCGTTACCTTGCTGATCACCGTTCCAATCAGCTTAGTGGGTTCTCCGCCTTTGTTCTTGCAGTGGTTCAATAATATCTTCTCGCCAACGTCTGCCAACCAGCATCATTTTGGCACCAATAATATCTCTCTCGTCAGCAGAGTAGGGTGGTTGTGGGGTCCGCTGATTGTGGCAGCCGTGTTTTATGGCGTCTATGCCTTGATGAAACTTAGGGATAGGAGCTGGACCCAAAACCATAGTTATGCATCGCTGCTGCTGGCCAGTATGTTGGTCTCACCTTATACCAGCTCACAAAGTGCCATCGCCGGATTGGTTTTTGTCCCGTCTTGGTGGGCGACGATACTTCAATATATGGTATTGGCANNNNATTTGTCTCTATCACCGCTGTGGATTTTGCTGTTTGGTTTTATTTCAATGTGGTTCTATCAGGTTAAGCCTTCTTGGCAAAAGTCTCCCAATGCCTGAGCTTAGTCTCAATAATGAAAATGACTGCCCTTAGGCAGTCATTTGATATATATACGGATATCGAAAATCCATTCCAGGTTTAGAGAGCTACAAACCCTATAGAGAGTTTAAATTTCAAGGAAAATGTTCAGTTGGCTCCCCAAAATTGCGCTTGCCAGGAGGAAAGATTAAGGCCAACCAGTCTCGCAGCAAATCATCCAGGAAGGGGTAGAGTTTTTCTTCGGGTGGGCTCCATGGCTTCATCAGGTAATAGTCCAGCCCCACATCGTTGATGGCAGTCATGGCGGCTTCAGTGTCGGCGTAGGCGGTCAGGAGGACGCGCTTGGCGGTGGGGAACATGAGCCGGGCCTGTGACAGGAATTCTACGCCGGTCATCTGCGGCATGCGCTGGTCGATGATGAATAATGCGACCAGCTCGTTTTTTTCTTTTAAGTTTTTCAGGTACTCCAGCGCGTTGGTTCCGGAATTTAACGAAAATACTCGGAACTGCTTACCATACCGGGTTCGTAGGTCTAAATCGACAACTTTGAGAACGCTTGGATCATCATCTACCGCGATTATAAAAGGTTTGTTCATTATTTACCGCTCCCCAAATATTTTTAAATTCTAATCTTGCAAACATTACCGGAATACTCCAATCTGCCCGGCGCTACGATGATAACATAGATGTTTTGGTCAAGCAAGAAGAGGTGATAAAGGAAAGGTTAATTATTTTCAGCATATTGGGTATAAAAAATAACGGGCGTGCACCCGTTATTTTTATGCTTGGATCCATTGATGTTTATTAGTGTGGGAGAATTTCTCGCAGTGCTTCCAAAAGCAGGGTGACATTTTCCCGCCGGCTGCTGAAGCCCATCAATCCAATCCGCCAGACCTTCCCTTTCAGCGGACCAAATCCGGATGCGATTTCAATATTAAATTCATTCAGTAATGTCTGGCGCACCT
>JARROY010000511.1:0-2485 GCA_037383445.1 Anaerolineales bacterium
GACTTCTACCTTACGTCGTCCCACAAATTTCCACTTGGAAGCGCAGAATGCTGCGTGAAAAAGACCTCGCAGACGCATTAGCTTAAGGATAGAATGATGTCATTAGCTAAAGTTTTTCGCGATAACCCCGATCGCCGTTATATCATGTTTGGTGGGAAGGGCGGATTAGGAAAGACCACCTTCTCTGCTGCCACTGGCTATTGGCTGGCCAAACAAGGCAAACGAGTTTTGGTATTTTCCGTGGATCCACAGGCTTCACTATCCGATATTTTTCAGCAGGATATCTTCGGCAAAGGTGCGGTTGAGATTATGCCAAACCTGTATGCCCAGGAAATTGATGCAGATCAACATATCCAGGAATATCAGACGGAAATTCGCCAGAAGATTAAGGATATGTATGGGATGGAAACAATTCCCGATGAGATTGAATCCTATATTCAGGCAGCTGCTGCTGAGCCTGCCATGGAAGAATCGGCCATCTTCGACCAGGTGGTTGATATCGTCGTCGCCGGAGAATTTGATTATTACATTTATGATCTTGTCCCATTGGGGCATGCTTTGTACTACTTGAGCATGGCCAGTGTGTATGATCAATGGATCAGCAAGATCACCAAACTGCGGGAAGACATGCGCGAATATGAGCAGATGGCAGCCCGCGTTTCTCGTGGCAAGGAACTGCAGGAAGATCAAATCTTGGAAGAACTGCAGGATATTAAGTACCGCATTTCTACTTCATCCAGCATCCTCACAGACAAGGAGAAAACAGCCTTCTTCTTTGTTTTAGTTCCTGAGGAAATGATCTTAATCGATACGCAAAACGCATCGAAACTTTTTAAAAAATATGATGTGCCGATCAGCGGTTACATTACCAACCGGGTAATCCCACCAGAGTTGATGGATACTGCAAGCGTTCCAGAGTATTTGCGGAACCGGTTCGCGATGCAGCAGGCCTATTTAAAGAAGATCGATGAAATATTCGGGAGAGAGGTGTTGGCTAATGTCCAGGAGATGGAACGCGATAGGTTTGAATAATGAGTGAGAAACTGATTACTCAAACGATGATGCAATTTGCAGAAGCGACTCCGGATTTGAAATACACTTTCTTTGGCGGTAAAGGCGGCGTTGGCAAAACTGTCCTGGCTGGTGCTGCTGCTGTTGCTTTTGCAAGTCAGGGCAAGCGTACCCTGCTGGCTTCCACAAACCCTGTTCACAGCCTCTCTGGTATGCTGGATCAAAATGTGTTTGGTTCTGCTACCCCGGTGAAAGGCGTTGACAACCTTTGGGCACATGAAATTGATACCAAGGATACGATTGAACGATCCAAGGTTGAGATTCGGGATAAGATCGATTATTTCCTCAAATTCGCCGAGATACGCGGGCAGGCAGATGAATTTATTGAATCTGCCACGATGAACCCTGCGTTTGAAGAATCTGCTATGTTCGAAAACATGATGGATATTCTGTTCAAGGATGAATATGACCTGGATGTTTTCGATACTGCCCCTACAGCCAATGCCCGGCGCCTATTAGGAATGTCATCAGTGTATTCCCTTTGGGTGAATAAAATGATGGAAAGCCGCAAAGAAGCTCAAGCGATGCGGATCAGTTTGTCTTATTCAAAGAAGGGAAAAGAAGAACAAAAAGACCCATTAATGGATTACCTGCTCGATTTTCAAGACCGAATGGGACACGCAAAAGTTCTCCTGACAGACCCCGCGAAGACCGCTTTCTTCTTTGTCACCTTGCCCGAAGCTCTGCCAATTGCTGTTATCCGCCGCTTTATCAATTGGTTCCATGAATTTGGCATCCCGGTGGGGGGTGTGGTTGTCAATATGCAAATTGATAAGAGTTTGGTCAGTGACCAGGCAGATGAATTTGTGTTAAATCGGGTAGCGATGCAAGATGAATATATGGTAGAAATTGAAAACCAATTTGGCGATATGGTGCGGGCAGTCTTGCCATTGTTTGAGACTGAAATTCGCGGCGTGGAAATGTTAAAGCGTACAGCCAAGTTGCTTTTCGCCTGATATTTATGGATATCCTGGAAAACAAAGCGCAATGGTTAGCTGAGTTTAGGAATGGGTGGCTGGCCCATTTTAACCAAACTGGTGAAACCAAATGGGATATCTATAATCGTCCGAAAAATTCTGTAGCTCCAGCTGGTCCAGGTATTAATCTGGCTGAAAGCCGCCTGGTTTTAATTACATCAGCTGGCAGCTACCTGACGGAATCCCAAGAACCTTTTAATGCGGTAGATCCCTTGGGTGATTACACCATCAGGACTTATCCGGCTTCAACTGATTTTGAAGACTTAAGCTATGCACATGACCATTACAACCATGTCGCAGTGGAGGAAGATCCTCAGGTCCTAATCCCTTTAAGGCACCTTGAAGATTTGGTAGCAGAAGGTAGGATCGGTGAACTCGCTCCTGATGTCATCAGTTTTCATGGGTATATGCCAAATTCTGCACGCTTTGTGGATGAG
>JARROY010000512.1:0-1496 GCA_037383445.1 Anaerolineales bacterium
GTAAAATTCATTAATGTGACAGAAGCATATGCCAAATCAGTGTTTCGGCGAGCAGATCTGTTGCTGAACTTTTACTATGCAATGCCATCATCGCTATTGGAACAGTTCAGCGGCACGGCCCTGGTTGATATCGATCCGGGATTGCTGCAATTCTGGATCGACGAAGGCCAACTCAGCGTAGCCCCCCACAAATATTACCTGACTACAGGAGAGACAGTGGGTACACCTTCTTCCAAGTTTCCAGACTGCAGCATCCCTTGGATACACATTCAACCCCCTGTAAGCTTAGAATGTTGGCCCTACCTTTATAATCCAGAATGTGAGGCTTTTACTACTATATCAAGTTGGTGGGGAGGTGGCGGCAAGGGTGAATTCATAACCGATGGCAAGGGCACTCTTTATGAGAACAACAAAAGAGTGACGTTCTTGCAGTATGCTGACCTTCCGAGAATGACCCCACAAGTGCTCGAGTTAGCGCTTAACCTGGGTGAAGGCGATCAAGACGAATCAATTGGGCCTGAAATCCAAGAACAAAAGGCAGGAAGTTATATACCTGGTGTGACAGACTATATAAGCGATGCAGTAGACCATAAGATACTTGATGAATATGGTTGGAAACTCAGGGATGCCTACGAAGTTGCAAGCAGTCCCGAATCATACCAATCCTATATTCAGGGTTCTCGTGGGGAATTCAGCTGCGTCAAACCCTCTTGCCTGAGATTCCAGAACGCCTGGATCAGTGACCGGACCATTTGCTATTTAGCAAGCGGGAAACCAGTAGTGGTCCAGGATACGGGTCCTAGTAGTTTCCTCCCCAATGGCGAAGGCATGTTCAGGTTTTCGACGATTGAGGAAGCAGCTGAATCTTTTGCAGTAATCAATTCGGATTATGAAAAAAACTGCAGAACAGCGAGAGATATTGCTGAATCCTATTTCGATGCAAAAATGATAACGGCAAAAATTCTTGATTGTTGTCAACCGTAATTATTTTGAAAAATGGACAATTAGGTAATTGACTGCATTCATCTGCCAGTAAAGGAAAACAGAAACGAAATTGATTGTGGACGATCAAGTAAAAAATAATTTAATGGTAAAGTCCCTAGAAAAAGGGCTTAGCAATATCCACGGAAAAAGCAAGGTGGTGAAGGAGCTCATCCGTGAGCCTTTTGCAGGTAGTTCCAGTTTTGCGACAGAAAGGATTCGAGCACTTTTGGATGATAATGAATTGGTAAATATCTTCTTCAAAGATTTGGATCCTAATAATCAGTTGGACGAGGCTCAAAGGATAAGAGACATAGGATTGGAGAGAAGTAATCGAGAATTTTTAATGTATCAAAAGATTCTGCCGCCACTTCAAATCGGCACCCCAAAACTTTATGGGTACCGGTGGGAACCCAGTGAAGATATTTTTTGGATTTTTTTGGAAGATGCGGGACCGAAGCGTTTAAGTAGATTGGGGGATTTTTCACTTTGGGTTGATGCAACTAGCTGGGCAG
>JARROY010000513.1:0-2717 GCA_037383445.1 Anaerolineales bacterium
GATCCATCCGATCAAGATGTTTTCCATCAGCGATCAGTTGATATCGTTGCTGAAATTAACCGACAGTTAGGCTTTAGGCCGGCGCGAGTGTATTTACTAAAACCACGCACAATCCCCCGTACCTACAATGGCAAAATTCAATACCCCAAATTAAAACAACTCTACCTTCAGAATGATCTTCGGAAACGAGAGCTAATTTTATACCCAGGATTTTAAATGATTAAGGGAATCGGGATTGATATCGTTTCTATTGAATCACTTTCACAGAAACTGGAAAGTGCCTCATTTATAGAAAAGGTTTTTACTCCCCAAGAGATCGATGATTGTCGGGCTCATAAAAAATATATAGAACGATTTGCCGGAAAATTTGCAGCCAAAGAAGCCTTTATGAAAGCGCTCGGTAAAGGTATTCGTCAAGAAATATGGTTCCTCCAAATTGAAGTCCTCAACAATGAGTTTGGGGCACCCTTCCTAAAGCTAACTGGGAACGCCGAAAAATACTTCAAAGAATTGAATTCTGCTAGGATACACCTCAGCATCTCCCACATAAAAAGCACAGCAGTGGCTGTCGTTATCATTGAAGCAGATTAATTTAGGGGGTTGACCAAATTACGAAATATATACTCAGCCATCTTCTCCAGATCAAACCAGCACTTGAAAAATAATAAATCCGCTAAGACCTGCCACAATTGTGATCAATACGTTTTTTGATAATATTCCTGCAACCACAGCCAATCCAGCTGAGATCAAATAAGGATTACTAAACGATATCGCCATTTCACCTGAGGGCATTAAAACTGCCGGGACAGTGATCGCCGTTAAAACCGCTGGAGCAATAAACTTCAGGGATTCTTTCAACAGTTCTGGGAGTTCAATCCTGTTAGCCAAAGCAAGCAGCACGTACCTGATTCCAAAAGTTACCAAAGCCATCCCTAAAATTAATATCCATTCAGTCTTTGTCATGAGAAAGGCTCTCCCTTTTCTTGTTTATTCATCCGATTCCAAATTAACCCAGCTAATATTCCAATCAACGTAGATAAAATGATCCCAAGTTTGTATGGCAGGTTGTAAGTTAAAATAGCTAAAGCTCCAGAAACAAGAACACAGATCAGCATTGCCGAGGTTTTTACAAATGGGATAATCATTCCGATGAATGTTATCGGCATGGCGACGTCCAGCCCCCAATTCTGTGCATTGGGTATCCTCTCCCCTAGGATCATTCCAACAAAAGACCAAAATTGCCAGTTCAAGTACATTGATAATGAAGAACCCAATTGGAAATACTCATTGTGATCAATATTTTCAGACTCCTGGTAGCGGAAAATTGAGACTGCAAAAGTCTCGTCTGTAAGCCAAAAAGAAAGTGGGATTCGCCACCGATGAGGCAGATGCTTCAAATATGGTAACAAAGACAAGCTATAAAGAAGATGTCTTAAGTTAACCACAAAGGTAACCAAAATAATAATTAGTACCGGTGCTTGTGCTGCATAAGAGCCGGCAAAAACAAACACCGACATAGCCATTACTGCCGGCAGTGAAAATCCCGAGGAAACTGCAAGCGCTCCATAAATAAGACCAAAGGGAAACGCCCCGAGCAGCAAGGGAAGAGTCCGATTTATCCCTTTAAAAAATTCTTTTCTTCTATTCGCCAATCGATTATGCCTCATCTAATTCATTATTGGTCTTTGGATATTACCTGCCAAGAAAAATGATGGTGCAATAAAATCGGTAAAATAAACCTTTGAAATCAACCTAAAAAAGATGAATTGAGAAACAAATTCCTTTTGTACGACAACAATATTAACCTTCTAAAGGTCTCCCTGATAAATATAAAAAATATTATAATCGTTAGGTATACTCTTCTGGTACTATCAATTTAGATTGTCCCAAAATATTTGTCCGTAATTTCAATTTTTGGACGATATCTTAATTTGGTAAGATTAAGAAACACAATTTTTTCGGAGGATTCATGTTAGATCTAATCACGAATTACGCATCATTTTTAAAAATCAGTCTTCTCGTTGATTTCGGTTACCTCGATCCAGGATCAGGCAGTTTCATTCTTCAGGTTATTCTCGCAAGCCTGGTCGGAATTGGCTTCGTACTTCGGGGATATTGGGGCAAGGTAAAAGGATTATTCCGGAAAGATCAAACAGAAGACGATACCTCCAATCAAGATCATGAGTGATTATCGCAAGATTTCTTCATCCTTTCGTGATCCGAATGGATATTTGTTTTACAAGGATCAAATTTTATATCGCCAAATTAACCATCCCTACAAACCACACTTTCACAAACTACACGAGTCTGGGTTATATGAAACCCTGGTAAACAAAGGTTGGATCACACCTTATACTGAAGCAATCATTGAACCCGATAATCCGGAAATAGCTTACCTTGTCATTCAGCCTGAACAACTACCATTCATCTCCTATCCATACGAGTGGTGTTTTAGCCAGCTGAAGGATGCTGCTCTTTTAACGCTCAAAATTCAAAAGACAGCCTTAAAGTATGGGATGACCCTAAAAGATAGTAGCGCATACAATATCCAATATCACCCCGCAACTGGAAAACCTGTCCTGATAGACACACTTTCTTTTGAAACCTATTCAGAAGGCAATCCCTGGGTAGCCTATCGACAATTCTGCCAGCACTTTCTTGGTCCCTTAGCCCTCATGGCGCATACCGATGTTCGTCTCAATCAATTGTCAAAGATC
>JARROY010000514.1:0-2525 GCA_037383445.1 Anaerolineales bacterium
CTCGATTCCTCATTTGGATTAGCTTGAAGTTTCGCATAGGCATATTGACGGATCAACTCATGCAGGTCATAACGGTCCAACTCTTTGTTGTATCTTAAAAGCGATTTGGTCACAAGCGAAGAAAGCCCTACCAGCGAGGCGCCAGCTACGGCCATGGCGGTTTCACGAATAAATCCCCCCCGGAAGACGGATAATTTCATTAACAGCCTACGATCTTCATCGGTCAGCATGTCCCATGAATTGGAGAAAACAGATTTGATAGAACGGTGTCGCAGAGGCACGTCGGGTTTGTTGGTTTCAAGCAGATCCAGATTTTGCTCCAACTGGCGGGCAATCACTTCGCAAGAGAGTATGCGCACCCAGGATGCTGCCAGCTCAATGGCAAGAGGCGACCCATCCACCAGCTGGCATATTCTGACAATAGCCTCCAGAGTGACATGATCGGATGAAAAATCGTGGCTGTTTTGGCTGGCTCGCTGAACGAACAGCTTTACGGCGCTGTTTTTTTCGATACCGCTTGAATACCCCTCTGGAATGGGTAACCCCTTGATCTCGAAGAGCCATTCCCACTGTACGTTCAAATGTTCTCGGGATGTCAGAAGCATTTTAAGCTTCTGAGTATTTAGCAATATTTCCCCCAGTATCTGTCTCCCTTCGATGAGATGTTCCATGTTGTCGATCACCAGCAGAATATTTTTATTGCGTAAAAAATTGCAGATTTGAACTAACGGAGAAGCGCTCCCGGAAAATGAAACGCCAATCGAATCTGCAATGGCTGGAACGATTGTTTCGATTCGTCCCACACCCACTAAAGAGACAAAAACAACCCCATCCGAAAAATGTGATTCAAGCTGCTTTCCTGCTTCAATGGCGAGGCGCGTTTTACCAATACCACCGGGTCCGGTCAGGGTGAGCATCCGGCAATTGGGTTCCAGAAGTTGGTTGATGATCGTGCTGGTTTCATGTTCGCGTCCAATAAAAGGTGTTGGAGAAGAGGGGAGCTTACGATAAGCTGGTTTTTGCTTTGGAGGAAACTCGNNNTATCTAAAAAGGCAGCACGTTGGTTGGTGGGTATATCTAGGTGATGTGCAATTAACTCCGCAATTTGCCGAGATGGACGCCGTTGATCTGATTCAATTTTAAAGATCATGGACATTGAGCATCCAACCAAATCAGCCAGTTGCTTTTGGGTCAGATCCAGTGCTTTGCGCCTGGTTTTGATCCAGTTTCCAAATGAGTAGCTCATATAATTCTCGGTAAATATGATCTTTTGGGTTGTGTGATTTATTGTGCGGATAATTGTGCGGATTATTGACACCTATTTTAATACAAAAACTATAAACTTTGTGTACTTATTCGTTTCGATTTATCAGTGGATGAAGTGAGGTAGCGATGTATACAGCAATTTTAGATGCAAATATAACAGAAGAAACTTTGGTGAGCAAAGCTGTTCGGGGCGATCTGGAGGCTTTCAATCAGCTGGTTGAAGCCTACCAGGATATTGCCTTTCATCATGCATTGACATTTTTAAACGACCGACAACTTGCCGAAGATGTGACCCAGGATAGCTTTATAAAAGCTTATCGAGCTATTGGCCGTTTCCGAAAAGGTTCATTTCGAGCTTGGCTTTTAAGAATTGTGTCGAATACTTCATATGATGTTTTGCGGAAGAAAAAGAGACACAGCATTTTACCGCTATTTCCTGAAGATGATGATGGGAACATTAATGATTCTCCTGAATGGCTGGAAGATCCGTCCCCTTCGGTAGAAGAAGCGGTTGAAACAAAGGAAACTGGATCGGAGATTTACCATCTGCTGAACGAGCTACCAGAAATTTATCGGGAAGTGATCACTCTTGTGGATATTTTTGACTTTGAATATATTGAGGCTGCTCAGGCATTAAAAATCAAGGTTGGAACTGTAAAAAGCCGCCTTGCCCGTGCCCGGCTGGAAATGAGAAAGAAGCTCAAATTTAATGCCGAAATTCCATCTCAACCCAAAAAGAAAACGCGTTCATGGCAAAGCCCAACAAAAGAGCTGGAATTAAATCCACCCAGCCAGATTGGATGGTGCCAAACATAAGGGCATCATCGGAGGTTAGACATATGAATGATGCATAAAAGAGAGGCTGGGGAATTGTTCAATAGGCTGAAAAGGATGGTGATTCGGGAATGTTTCTCCCATCTAAAAGACTACTTCTTTCGGCCAGTACACTGGACGGTATTAAAACCAGTCTCTTGGATGTTTTGTTAAGGACGGTCAACACCTCTAGGTCCAATGGACTTGCTTACCAGCAGATGAATTGGCGGATTTACATTAGTGTAGATTAGTAGGTAATATCTTTCATTTTAAGAAAACTGTGCTGATTTTCTGGCTTTAGAGTTTTTGGCAAAATGAATTATCCTTTGAAAACGAATTGGCATTGTTGGTATTCGAGAAATATTCATTGTTTGATTTAATCATACCGTTTGGTTTATTGAAACCAAAAATTTGACATGGATATTCAACTTATGCTAAAATGAAAA
>JARROY010000515.1:0-1981 GCA_037383445.1 Anaerolineales bacterium
CAGGCGGAACGCTGCATCTGGTGAAATCCCATAATACGAGAGGGTTTGGCCAGGGGCAAAGACAAAGCCAACTCCGAAAACTACGGCAACGATTGCATTGATGATCATAAGAAATGAGAAATTCATTTTGGTAACTCCTTTCAAAACTTAACTAATGGCAGGTTGCCTCACAAAACGCTTGATTTATTTTAGAGATTTAATTTCATATCGAATGTTTAACTTGTGATTACCATTCCAATCAATTTGGATGCCAACCCCCTTTGGGCCAAAAACTCAATTCCCAGGAAATAGGATAGGTGAGGAAATAGTAACCAATAATTTATAGAATTCTGGTTAATTTAAGTATACGACCTATCAATTAAATCGCAATTTTGGGAATATATTCACAAAAGTTTATAACTTGAGAAAAATCATGCTGGTAGCAGGCTGCTGTTTTGCATCATGAAATGACCTTAAAAAGCTCATGCCAATGAAGGTGGTAATTCCCCGCTAACTATTATCCTGGAAGAAAGGGCTGAAACTAGTCAGTTTAAAGCCAAACACCTTTGTGATCTCCCACAAATAGCCATCAGGGTCTGAGAAATACCCGCTGTACCCGCCCCAGAAAACGTCCTGGGCAGGTTTTTCCATCTTCCCGCCGGCTTCAACCGCTTTCTGCAGGATGCGGTCGACCTCTTCCTTTGCCCTGGTATTGTGTGCCAGGGTGATGCCGGGAAAGCGGGAGCGTTCGGCGGGGAAATCGGGCGAGACATCTTCGGCTAATTGATCTGAGGGGTAGAGTGCCAAGCATACCCCGCCAGTTTGAAAAAAGATGATGCCAGACTCCAGGGTGCTGTTGGTGGGAAAGCCCAGTCCATGATGATAGAACTGGTACGAACGAGCAAGATCTTTCACACCCAAGGTAATGATGTGAATCCGGGGTTCCATAATATTTCCTCCTATTCTCTGGGAAGCAATTCAACAACTTTTGCCAAAATTGCGTCGGCGATCTCCGCTTTATCCATCAGCGGCAGGGAATCCTGCGAGCCATCCGGGAAGAGCAGTACGACCCGGTTTGTGTCCACGGCAAATCCGGCATCTGCGGCACTGATGTCGTTGGCGGCGATCATGTCCAGGTGCTTGGCCTTGAGCTTCTTTTCGGCGTTGGCAAGCAGGTTTTCACTTTCAGCGGCAAAGCCAACCGTCAGGTGCGGGAATCCTGTGGTGTGCTTATGCCTGCCGACCTCCAGCAGAATATCCTCGGTGCGAGCGAGCTGCAGCGTGGGTGTTTTGTCTTCTTTTTTAATCTTATTCGGCGCGAATTCAGCCGGACGAAAGTCAGCCACCGCGGCGGCCATCAGCAGGATATCCGCGTCTTTGGTTTGCTGCTGGACGGCCTTCAACATTTCTTGGGCTGTTCCAGTCAGGACAAGTTCTGCACCAGCTGGGATGGGGAGGGTATTCGGGGTGCTGATCAAGATCACACGAGCGCCCAGATCAAGGGCGGACTGGGCGAGGGCGTATCCCTGTTTGCCGGAGGAGCGGTTGGAGATAAAGCGCACCGGGTCGATCGGTTCCTGGGTGCCGCCCGCCGTGACCACGACTTTTTTTCCAGCCAGTGTCCCTCCTTGGGCCAGGGTATGGCGAATAGTTCCCAGGATGTCGGCGGGTTCACTCATCCTGCCCAGCCCAACCATCCCCGAGGCGAGATGGCCGGCTTCTGGGCCGATGACAACCACCCCGCGGTCTTTAAGGGTTTGCAGATTGGCCTGAGTGGCTGGGTGGGTGAACATACCCCCGTCCATCGCCGGGGCGATGACCAGCGGGCAGTCGGCAGCCAAGGCAGTCACGGTCAGCAGGTTGTCAGCCATCCCATGTGCCAGTTTAGCCATGGTGTTGGCTGTCAGCGGGGCAATCACGATCAAGTCGGAAGCATGCCCGAGGCCGATATGCTGCACATGACCCTGGTCTCCCCACAGGTCGGCATCGACAAAGGCTTTGC
>JARROY010000515.1:2047-3513 GCA_037383445.1 Anaerolineales bacterium
GCCAGGTCCGCAGCTTTGTAACAAGCGATCGAGCCAGTCACTCCAAGGGTGATGCGTTTGTTCTTGATCGGGTTCATACTCATCTCCCGTTTATGGCGTTTTGTAGATTAAACTAATCATACACTGAAATCTTTTCAAGTTGGGCAGTTGGTTCAGCAGATTAATTAATAATCTCAGCGTACGCATAAAGCCTGGGGAAAAGATCAGTTATTTATTGGTTCAACCCCCAGATGATTCGCAAGCCGTCCAGGGTCAGCCAAGGGGCGATAATCTCGAGAACCTCGGTTTCTTTAGCCACCACCTCCGCCAGCCCACCGGTTGCAATGACTTTCATTTCTGGTCCCAGTTCCTGCCGGAAGCGTGCCACCATCCCTTCCACCAGACCAACATAGCCGAACAGCAAGCCGGACTGCATGGCATGAGGCGTATTGCGCCCGATAACGGAAGGTGGGCGGGTCAGGTCAACGCGGGAGAGTTTTGCCGCTCTGGAGAACAAGGCCTCAGCTGCAATGCCGATCCCGGGGGCAATCGCTCCGCCGAGATAATCTCCTTCGGCAGTGATGGCATCGAAGGTGGTGCCGGTGCCGAAATCGACCACACAGGCTGGTCCGCCGTACAGACGCTGAACAGCGGCACAATCCACGATACGGTCAGCCCCAACCGCTTTGGGATCTTCATAGAGGATGCGTACACCAGTCTTGGTGCCTGCATCCACATTCAACGGGTCCTGCTGCAGGTATTCCTGGCAGGCTTCGATGATTTTGGAGGTCAGCGGGGGAACGACAGATGCCATGCAGATGCCGGTCAGGTCGTCTGGAGAAAACCCGGTATGTCTGAGAAGCGAGAGGAATTTAAGCCCGTATTCATCGGGCATATCCTGGTGGCTGGTGGCCAGACGCCAGCTCGCCTGGCGTTGTTCTCCGGCATACATTCCGAGAGTGATGTTGGTATTTCCAATATCAATTGTCAGCAGCATAATGGTTCCTTTCTAATCATCCTGCAAATTTTTGAGATCATCCAAGTTTGGAATTTAATCCGCGTTTGGTTTTCCCAAAATCCAATTATCGATCAGGCGCGTTTTGCCGACATACACCGCCATGGAAAGCAGCGCACCGTTGGTGATGGTTTCCAGTTCGGTAAGGGTGAGGAGGTCTGCGCAGGAAACATACTGGGCGCTGGCGAGGGGCTCATCTGCAATCGTCTCAGACATGATCTGGCGAATGTTTTCAGCGTTTCTTTCCCCAGAAAGATAGGCTTTCTCGGCGGCACGCAAGGCGCGGTAAAGGACGGTGGCGGCTTTGCGCTGGTCTTGGTTGAGGTAGGTATTACGGCTGGAGAGGGCTAATCCGTCACTTTCCCGCACAATGGGGACAACTTTGATCTCGATCGGATAGCTCAGGTCGCGGGTCATCTGGCTGATGACGGCCACCTGCTGGGCATCCTTCTGGCCGAAAACGGCAACATCA
>JARROY010000516.1:0-1476 GCA_037383445.1 Anaerolineales bacterium
CTGTCAGCAATCGAAGCATCTAAATCTCAAACTCTTTCAAAATTTATTTTTGCGCTAGGCATTCATGGGGTTGGTGAAGTTGTAGGCGCTGATTTGGCAAACCATTACAAATCGATGGAAGATCTTATGCATGCAACAATAGACGAATTGGAGCAGATAGAGGGCATTGGACCTAATATAGCCCAAGCTACTGTTGATTGGTTTTCTCATCCGGCAAATCAATTGGTTCTTGAAAAGTTGAAAAAAGCAGGAATGTGGCCTGTGCTTCAGGAAAATTTGATCAATGCTAATAGACCAACCCCTCTCGCGGGTAAAATATTTGTTGTTACTGGAACATTGGAGGGCTTTACTAGAACCGGTGTAAAAGAATTTATAACTCAAATGGGGGGAAGAGTAACCTCTTCGGTTAGTGCAAACACGGATTTTCTTGTTGCGGGAGAAAATGCAGGTTCTAAATTGAAAAAAGCTGAAGAGCTAGGAGTGACCATTCTCAGTGAAGCTGAACTGAGAGAAATGGCTGGGAATGGATCCTAACCGAAACCCGCGCTTGTTATTAAAACCAGGAAGAGAAAAATCGATTCTAAGACGACATCCGTGGATATTTTCAGGAGCTGTCGAAAGGGTTGATCGCGATTTGGAAGGCGGGGAAATTGTGGATGTTTTTTCCTCAACCGGGGATTTTTTGGCAGTTGGGGCATATAGCCCAAATTCCCAAATACGATGCAGGGTGTGGGCATTTTCCAATGATCTCAAGCGTGACTCTGTAACCGAATCGGATTTAGTGGAAATAATTAGATCCAGGATAGACAAAGCAATAGGAAATAGACTGAAAGATAAAAATTTAAAAAATTCAAATGCTTATCGTCTTGTTCATGGCGAGACGGATCTATTACCAGGTCTGATTGTGGATGTTTATGGGGATGTTGCCGTTGTACAATTTTTAAGTAGTGGGGTTGAAAAACTAAAGGAAAAGATCCTGGAATTACTCCTTCAAACGATTGAAATAAATTTGGTCTATGAGCGATCTGATGCTGAAGTGCGAGCATTAGAGGGCTTACCTGAAAGGTCAGGAATTTTGTATGGAGAATCCTCTGAAAGTCAACTAACAATCTCTGAAAACGACTTAAAGTTTGTTGTGAATTATTCGGGTGGCCATAAAACAGGATTTTATTTGGACCAACGTGATAATAGGTATAAAATTCGCCAATATTCAGAAAACAAGGAAGTTTTAGACTGTTTTTGTTATTCGGGAGGATTCAGTCTAAACGCCATGGCGGGAGGAGCAAGTAAGGTAACATCGGTTGATACATCGGAAGAGGCGTTGGCAACCCTAAAAGAAAATATTGATCTGAACAACTTTTCAGCCTCGAATTATGAATTGATTCAAATGGATGTCTTTAAACAGCTTCGATTATTCCGAGACCAAGGAAAAGAATTTGATTTGATTGTCTTAGATCCACCGAAATTTGCCCCAAC
>JARROY010000517.1:0-2377 GCA_037383445.1 Anaerolineales bacterium
TGCGTAAACATTAGTAGTGGGAAGTGTGTAATCTACTTGCCATCCTCTATTATAATAAATCTATCTGCTAGGAGGTAAGGATTGATGGAAACGAAATGGAGCACACAAACCAGAATATTCGTTATCAGCATCTTGCTAATTGCATTAGTCCTATTTTTATATTTCATTCATGATCTGTTGAGACCGGTGGTGATAGCATCTTTACTGGGCTTCATGCTGTATCCACTCGCTACTTTCCTGAGACGGCGCACACCTCTGACTCAGAAGGCTGCTGGCGTGGTGGTCTTCTTTACATTTTTAGCCATCCTGGCGATCATTCCGGCCGTGGTTACCCCGGTGGTAATCGGAGAACTCGATTCACTTGGGACTCAGGCGGTGGATATCGTAACTGGGATCAATGATTTTATTTCCCAAACAACTGTACTTGGCTACCATATCTTCAGCGGAGTCCCCCAAAATTTACAGGATTCACTCACCGGCTTATTCCGTCCAGACCAAATTTATGGATCGCTGGCAACCATCACAGAGAATGTTGTCTGGGTCGGGGTCATCATGATTATGCTGTATTATTTGCTGGTGGATTGGGTCAAAGCCCGCAATGTCGCTTTTGAGGGGATCCCCAACAGCCTGAAACGTGATGCGTATGAGATGTTCAAACGCCTACGTGATATCTGGGATGTGTACTTGCGCGGGCAATTATTAATGATGTTGATTCTGGGGGTGGCATCCGGGATTGCGGCAGCCATTTTGGGCCTGCCAGGGGCGATCATTCTCGGCTTGGTGGCAGCAGGTTTCGGCTTGGTACCATCGGTAGGCTCTTCTGCGTATGTCGTTGTTCCCGGCTTGGTGGCGATGTTTACCCAGACGAGCATTTTTGGTTTGTCTCATTTCTGGTATGTGGCGATTGTCGTGGGGGTGTTTGCCAGCATTCATTTATTTGAGAATTATTGGCTGCGGCCGAGGATTCTGGGACATGGTTTGGGCTTGCACCATCCTGCGGTATCTCATCAGCAAACTTTCTGACCAAGATCCTTGGGAAGATGCTAAGAACCGTCCGACACTTGAGGAGTTTTTTGAACAAGAGGGGCTCGAGCCAGATTAACGATTATTAAACGAATGCGATTAAGCGGGAGGAATTGACTCTCGTTTGATTTTAATCAAAATTTTATTTAAAGATTCAAACAGACGACTTTAAGGTCGTTCTGATTTATAATCTAACAATCCCATGAAAAAAGGAAAAATATGATGGATGCGGTTGTATTGGCTGGTGGTTTAATGACGGAAACAGACCCGCTCTATCCGCTGATCCCAGAGGATGCACCGAAATATAAAGCATTCCTGACGATTAACGGGAAACCAATTTTGCAGTGGGTATTGGATGTTTTAGATTCCAGCCCGAAGATTGAGAATATTATTTTGGTTGGACAACCTGAGCAGAATGGTTTCAGCAGTGCAAAGCCGATATATTTCCTGGAAGATACTGGGAATTTGGTAGAGAACATCATCTCTGGGGTCACTTATTCCAGCCAAGTCAACCCGATGGCATCTCACAGCATGATTGCCTCGGGGGATGTTCCCCTTATTCGGCCGGAAATGGTGGATTGGGTGATTGCCAATGCGGAAAAACTGAATGTGGATATCACCTATAACGTGATCACTGAAGATGTTATGGAAGCGCGATTCCCCGGTTCTAACCGCACGTTTGCACCGTTAAAAGGGGCGCGGGTCTGCGGTGGTGATTTAAATGTCATTTCTCATGCTGTGGTCAAAGAGAATACAGCCCTCTGGAAGCAGCTGACCGATGCTCGAAAGAGTGTGTTTAAACAGGCGTCCATTTTTGGGCCGCGCTTGTTGATCGGGCTGCTGCTGCGGCAGCTGACCCTCGACCAGACAGCCAGATATCTGAGCAAGCGGCTTGGTTTGGAAGCCAAAGCCGTTGTCTGCCCGTATGCTGAGTTGGCGATGGATGTGGATAAACCACATCAGTTTGAGATTGTGAAGCGTGACCTTGGTGGGGCGTAGTTGAATCAGGATCGGTCTCTACCTCTTATATCAGGTTTACAATTTTGTAATTGAGAATTTAAACCATGCCATACCCAAAAAATTTAGCTTTGTTTTGGTAGAGGAAAACGATAAGATCCCCCAGAACTTATTTTAAGGTTCAAAGGAAAATAAGTTCGGTAGCAGTTTTGTGACTGTCAAGATAATCACCATCGGGTTTTTCTGTTTACAGGGAACAGCGTTGTCCCCTGCACCACCGCCGGGCCAGTTATGTCCCGGACCCCGCAAAGATGTTGATTGGTTAGAATGATGAATGTAAGATTGCTTTTCTGACCTTCTAACCGAGTTCCCCACTTACATCATTTTTTGCTTTACG
>JARROY010000518.1:0-1468 GCA_037383445.1 Anaerolineales bacterium
GGTTGCAAAAACATGGAGCCATAATGGCAAATAGCCCAGTTGTAATGGATGATCGGATTATTTCTTGTAGTGGACCGGGCTCAGCCGTTGATGTGGCATTTTTATGGATGGAACATGTATTGGGTACAAAATCTACACAAGAAGTGCGTAAATTTATGATTTATAAATGTAGGTGAAGCTTGGTGATAACTTAATCTTATCGGTACTTTTGAAATTCTTAAAAAGCTATGATATTCCTTTGATATCTGTAAAATCGCCAAATCTTTGATACTCCCAATTGTATCTTTATTAAGAAACAATACGTATTTTAACTGAGAAACACTAAATATTTGATCATATGAAGTATATCTCATGCCACCCTTTCTTCCATTCTAAGAGGCGTCAGCATTCTCTTTTGCTAATCACCGGCACGATCCTGATACTGACAATGCTGGTCGGATGCGGCCCTTCGCCTGAGGATCTGAAAGCAGTTGAATACGCACCCCTAACCGGGGAGGGCTGGAAGGTTTCGACACCCGCAGAGCAGGGACAGGATCCGATGCATGTGGCGGAGCTATATTATAATGCGGCTAAACTGGAAACCATTTATGGGCTGCTGGTTATTAAGAACAGTTATTTGATCGCTGAACGGTACTTTAATAAAGGATCGGTTGAGCAGAAAGCCCGACTACAATCGGTGACAAAGAGCTTTACATCGGCATTAGTCGGAATTGCACTGGATCAAGGTCTCCTGTCGAGCGTGGATCAGAAGATGATAGATTTCTTCCCGGGAGTCGCCGACAAGATTACTGATCTAAGAAAGAAGCAGATCACAATCCGGCATCTGTTGCAAATGCGCGCCGGATATCCTTCCGAGGAGAACCATCCTGATCTTTGGAAGGGCCTTTTATCTGGTCACTATCCGCCTCTCATAGAAGAATTTCCTCTTGTCAGCGATCCGGGAACCAGGTTTCATTACAGCAATCTGACGTCCAACTGGTTGGGGATCATCGTTGACAGGGCGAGCGGGATGAATCTCAAAGCCTACGCTGAGGAACATCTTTTTTCTACGCTTGACGTGAAGGCAGGTGAATGGGGCCAGGACACTGAAGGTCATAATAACGGCTGTGGCGACCTGCACTTAACAGCACAC
Source organism: Anaerolineales bacterium (assembly GCA_037383445.1). Classification (GTDB taxonomy): domain Bacteria; phylum Chloroflexota; class Anaerolineae; order Anaerolineales; family UBA11579; genus UBA11579. The sequence goes on from JARROY010000518.1 coordinate 1,133, forward strand.
GATGCAGCCAAATTCGGCCTGTTATATCTCAACGATGGTGTATACGAGGGAAATCAGATCGTTCCAGCAGATTGGGTGCATGATTCGCTTCAAACCTATTCGGTGAATGAAGCCTTTGTAAAAAAGGTGGGCGATTTTCGCGATATCGGGTATGGATATCAGTGGTGGTCAGCTAACGTGGGCCAGCATCATGTTAATTTCGCCTGGGGACACGGAGGGCAGTTGATTGTGCTCGTGGATGAGTTCGATATGGTCATCGTCACAACCTCCTACCCGTTCTGGTTGGAGCATAATGACCAGTCATGGAAACATGAAAAGGCGATTATTAAACTGGTC
>JARROY010000519.1:0-2802 GCA_037383445.1 Anaerolineales bacterium
AAGATATATTGGGTATTATAAATCCAAATTAACAATATTTTCAATTTGCGCCATTGTCCTTCACCGATACTTCAACTTTCACTCAATAGGAGGAAAGCCAATGAGTTCTTTGTATCTATGGATTAAATTCATACATGTCGTCGCCGGCATCACCTTTATTATGGGGCATGGCGCTGCGATTGCTTTTGCTTTTCGTGTCAAAAAGGAAACAGCCGTAGAACGCGTGCGCGCCATGCTGGATCTTTCTGGGTCGATGTGGCCGGTTTACATGCTCTCCTGGCTGGCGCTGATGATCGCTGGGATCGTTAACGGATTTATGCACAAGTTGTGGTCTCAAGGCTGGATATGGGTCTCGCTGGTTTTGTTTATTGCGATCACCATCTGGATGTTTACCTTAGGGTATAGAACTTATCACCCATTACGCAAAGCCTTTGGGTTGCCTTACCAGAAAGGGAAGGAAGAAATGCCTGCGGAAGACCCACTTCCGGAACAGGAGCGTGCTGCTCTAATCGCGGCTACCCGCCCTGTAGAGCTGCTGGCTGTCGGTTACGGTGGATTTATCCTGATTCTGTGGTTGATGATCTTCAAACCATTTTAGACCGATCCCTTAGGGCAAAAGACCTTTAGCACGCTTTTTTACCACGGCCAGGATGTGCGTGCCCATATCTAAGGCACCGGGTTGGGCGCATGCCTCTTGTTCCAGTTCCAGTAAAAAGTCCCACTTTTCCTTATCCTGCCGGATTTCGGTTAACTGCTCTCCCCTGGTGGAGGAGAGGCTGTTGCAGGATGAAATTGCCAATAGTTGGGTGCCTGCCTGGACCAGCCAATCCTGCAGTTCTGCTGCCCGGTACATGTGCATATAATGTCCCTCATTATCGTAGGTTTCTGGGATCAGGTCGCCGGTGGCAACCACTTTTCGGTTGACATCTGCCGGAATATCGTTCAATATACCCAGCAGAACATGGTGCAGAGTCCCCCATAAACTCATCACACTCAGCAGCATTATCCCGCCTGGTCGCAGCACGCGCAGGCATTCCCTCAGGGCTGCATCGCGCTGATCGAGGACATAGCTGAATGGTCCTCCGAAGGCTACAATCCGGTCGAAAGAGCTGTTTTTAAATTGGTTCAGTTCGCAAATATCCGCCATCTCCCAAGAAAGCACAGCCGTGGAAAAATTGTGCTCTTCGGCATATTTTTTATTCAGTTCTAGTTGACCAGGTGAGATATCAGCGACCACCACCTGTGCCCCAATCTGCGCCAGGATTTGGGTAAACCGCCCCGGCCCAGCACCGATTTCCAACACCTTATCTCCAGGGCGCACATATTCTTTCAGGTAATGGGTATGGATATGAAGGTTGATCTCATTGACTGGATTGGCTACCATCCGCTGCCATTCTTTATCTCCATAGAGATCAAAATAATTGGCGATTTGCTCTCCGCTGTACTGCTTTTTGGGTTGCCCGCTGGAGACCAGCACACAATCGGTGCCCATCGCCTGGGCCACTTCAAAATCGTGCACGGTATCCCCGATCATCAGAATTTGGTCTGGCGCAATCCCTAATTCCTGCACCCACTGAACGCCAATGGCGGTTTTTCCCGCCGCATGATGGTTATCCAATCCCCGTGCTGAGATAAAAAATTGGTTGATCTGGTAGTGTTCTAGTAGTTCTTGTACCATCGACTGTTCAGCCGCTGAGATGACCGATTGAGGGATGCCGTTGGTTTGTAGTTTGCCGAGCACTTGTTTTGCACCTTCATGCAGGCCGCATTCAAGTTTTCTGGCATGGTACCCGGCCATGAACTCGTTGCTGAGTTGTTCAAAGGGGGTTATGTTCAGATCCCAACCTGCACGCTGGTAATAGTCCTGTACAGGGAAGTCAAAAATCTCTGCGTACTGCTCTGGGCTCAGGCTTTTCAGCCCACGTTTAGCAAGCATCTGGTTCATCACCTCCAGGCACAGCCACGCATCATTCATTAAAGTCCCATTGAAATCCCAAATAATATGTTTATAATCCATTAATCATTAGTCCTTTGTGGTTAGGCGTGCGGTGGTTGGGTGCCTCGTAAACTTTAGATTTATCCTTTATCCGTTTGAAAATCTTATCACAGGAATCAAAGTATCAAGCCCAAATTGTGCCGTTTCACATAGTCTTATAGTCTTAAATTTGAATGCTCATAACATTCATCTTGAATATCATTCCAGCAAGGGCGAAGAGGTTTTCTGCTGCGAGAATCCATCCCCGTGAACTATCAGATATAAAGTTTAAAAGAAATAAAAAAGACCTTAGAACATATTTGAGGGAAGATGTAAAGTGTTGAAAATCACAAAGTGGACTAATTAGATAATAATCCTTGATTTTATAATTAAAATGTTTTATAGTAGAGGCTATTGATCAAACCAACCACACCAAATCCATTATGAGAAATGGAAACTAGGACATAGGTCTGTGTCTGTTAGGCACAGAACCATGATTATTGGGTATTTTTATATTTCTCATTAGCAATAGACTCATCATGAATAATTATTATTGGTGCAATCGAATTATTACCCCACCACATGCGTAGAGAAAGCAGTGTTTCTTTGCGCTATTTTTTTAAAGGAGGTGATGTTATTGCAGAACTTGCTAGACCTGAATCATCCTTCATAAAACCAAATCCTCTGTAAGGAGACAGAAAAACATGAGTCGAAAATTTTTTGCAGTACTATTTACAATAATCTTATTAACCGCAGCCTTGACCACCTTTGCTGGTGCCGAAACGGATGGGGCTGATGGTTTACCAATGGAAGGGGCGAACACAGAC
>JARROY010000520.1:0-2263 GCA_037383445.1 Anaerolineales bacterium
GGGCATCTTTGCCCACCAGTAGCTCTCTTATATTATGATTCACATTTCCAACAGCTTTGGTTACCCCTTTGCCTGAGAAGTAGGATTTATCACCATCGCGTAATTCCAATGCCTCATGCACACCGGTTGATGCACCGGAGGGAACCGCTGCTCTTCCTAAACTCCCATCATTCAAGGTCACTTCAACTTCGACGGTGGGATTGCCCCGCGAATCCAAAATTTGACGACCTACAATCGATTTTATTCTTGTATCCATTCTTTACTCTCTTTCTGTTAACATCGAATATTTAACCCCTGACTTCTCACAAACCGCTCTTAAAAAACCCACAAAAAGTGGATGGGGTCGGGTCGGTCGTGACAAGAATTCAGGGTGAAATTGCGTACCTAGCATAAAGGGATGATCGGAGAGTTCTGCAATTTCCACCAACCGCCCATCCGGAGACATTCCGGAAAAAACCATTCCTGCCTCTCCCATTTCATCCTTATATTTATTGTTAAATTCAAATCGGTGACGATGACGTTCAATCACCTGTTTTTTACCATAGGATTGTTCAGCCTTTGTACCTCTTTTCAGATCACATGGATAAAGACCTAAACGCATTGTAGCCCCTTTATCCACAATCCCTCTTTGGTCAGGCATTAAATCAATTACAGGATGCAAGCTGCTGCTTTTAAATTCAGTAGAATTTGCATCTTCATAACCCAAGATATTCCGACCAAATTCAACAACCATCAGCTGCATTCCAAGACAAAGGCCAAAGTATGGGGTTTTGGTTTCTCTTGCATACTTGACTGCATTAATTTTCCCTTCTATGCCCCTACCACCAAAACCCCCGGGGACAAGGATACCATCTGCTGTAGTTACTTTTTCCCAAAGTTCTGAGCCACGATAATCTCCCTCAAGTTTTTCGGAATGGATCCAATCAATATCCAAATCAATTCCTAGGTGAATCGCTGCATGATTGAGTGCCTCACGAACACTCATGTAGGCGTCCTGCAGTTCCACATATTTTCCGACGAGGGCAATTCTTACATGCGGTCGTTTCTTCTTCGCTTCCTCAACCACTGTCTCCCAAGCTGCTAGATTTGGGTTGGTTTTTAATTCACCTGTTGCCCCAATAATTGGTAGCCAGGTAACATGTATATAATATGAATTCTTTCGACCTACATCTCCACGCATCTGGCGCAATGCTTCCAAAAAAGGTAACGATTCTATATCACCAACCGTACCCCCAACTTCCACAAGCACAATGTCGGCACCGCTCGTTTCTGCCACTAAACCTATACGTCTTTTGATTTCATTTGTGATGTGTGGAATCACCTGGATCGTGCCACCTAAATAATCTCCCCTTCTTTCTTTAGCAATGACCTCGGCATAAACCTGTCCAGTCGTTGCATTACAAACCTTACTTAAGGGAACATCAATAAATCGCTCATAATGCCCTAAGTCGAGATCAGTCTCAGAGCCATCATCAAGCACAAAAACTTCACCATGCTGATAAGGGTTCATTGTTCCAGGATCAACATTGATATATGGATCCAATTTTTGAACCGATACTGTAAAGCCTCTTTCCTTAAGTAGCAAACCCAAAGCTGCAGCTGACACCCCCTTGCCCACTGAACTTACTACTCCTCCTGTAATAAAGATATACTTGGTTTTCATAGATCGTTTCCCGAGCATTTTTAAATAAGTATTATTAACAGAGAAGTGGGGAGGGAATTTGTTACCCCTCCCCACCAGATTGAACATTCAAGGAAATTGTTATTTCTCATCCGACAAGTTTTTCTAAATCCTCTGCGGCTCTGCGCATTTCTAAAAAGATCATCCCTAGTTTGGCTTCATTCCGTGCTAAGGCTGTCAGGACAGCTTCATCCCCGACTGCAGTCAATAGTACAAATCCATCCTCACCGCGGATGTAAACTTCATCCAAGCCACCTCGACCTAATTCACCCGAAATGCGCTCACCCAAACTAAGCATTGCTGCAGACATAGCAGCCACTCGGTCTTCTTCAACATCCCCCGGTAAAGCCGATGCCATTGTTAGGCCATCAACAGATACTACCGCCGATGCGATAATATCCGAGGAGGCAATTTGCATATCTCGCAATCGGGTTACCATTTTATCAGCGAGTGTATCGTTCATTGATCATTTCCTTTGTGGGTATTCTTAAAGCTCACAATCCCTATAAATACCAAAATGAGTTTACCATAATCAACCCACAATTGCAAAAAAATTGCCTTTATCCCTTTTACATAAATTTT
>JARROY010000521.1:0-1413 GCA_037383445.1 Anaerolineales bacterium
ACTGGATTTCCCACAGGGTGCCTTTTTGATGACTAGAACCTGCCTCGTCCCCAATAACTTCACATTGCAGGCGGAGGATGTGGTTATCAGTCAGATGGGCGAAAGGAAGATCGAAAATAAAGTTCAAATATAGGAAGAATGCAAGGAATTAGGATTTTAATATGGAAGCCAGTCGATCCAAATAAAGTTGCAGGGCAGGGAATAGGGGGCGATATACTTCCTCGTACAAACGGTTGTAAAAAGCATGTTCTAATGTATTTGGCTCAAGCGGTTGCGGGAGAATATGGGTCATTTCTTGAGCAGCTTCGCGAGCGTTTGCATAACAGCCCACCGCAGTAGCTGCCAGAATGCCTGCTCCGAGCGCCGCAGCCTCTGTCGTGGTAGCACGATAAACCGGTTTATCCGTTATATCCGCAATAATTTGACACCACAGATCGCTTTGTGCGCCTCCGCCCATTGCAATATAGCGCTTAACCGGCATGCCCAGGGCTTTTTCCACGCCTAGCGTACCCAGATACTGTTCGAAGGCCACCCCCTCCAGAATGGCCCGGTAAAGATGAGGCAATCGATGAAAACCACGCCAACCAACAATAATACCGCTGGCAAACGGATCCCAATAAGGACCGAGCACGCTATTCCAATATGGAACTACTACCAGACCGGCGCTGCCGGGCGGCACTGCACTGGCTGCTTGATCATAAAAATCCTGAAGACTGGCAACATCATGACCAGGCTGGCCGGCAATCTTTTCCATAAACCAGGTAACTGTATAACCACCGCCGAGTTGAACTGTCTCCAATAATTAGGATCCAGAAACCCCACCTGTCATCGTTCGAAAAGCGGGATCGAAGATATATTGATCGCTGAATGTTCCCGAAATAACCGATGTTCCCATTGACAAATATGCATCACCAGGAGAAGTAATATTGACCCCCAATCCACTTGCCTGCCCATCACCAATGCCCGCTACCACTGGCATTCCCACCGGCAGGCCACAAGCTTCCGCAGCAGCTGGGATAAGAGAGCCAATGATGGTTCCCGGTGGGTGTACTTCAGGAAGTTGGTCGAGCCGGATATCGATTTGATCTAACAGAGACTTGCCCAACAGTTGTTCTGTATATCGAACAACCCGGTTGGGTCAGCAGAACCCCAGCCAGTCCGGTATGAGCCTGTTAAACAATGAACCAGAAATGCATGCACATCCACGTATTTGCGTGTTTGGGCAAACACATCAGCTCTGTGGGCCTTAAGCCAGGCGATTTTCGCAATGGTCAAATTGACTGAGAGTCTTTTACCGGTCAGGCGGTGAAATTTGTCCCTTCCCAGAGTTTGTTCCAGAAACGGCAGGAGTTCGCGTGCCCTTTCATCCAAAGGATGCCATAGATCAATGGGCGATCATGCTCGTCAAGTGGG
>JARROY010000522.1:0-1866 GCA_037383445.1 Anaerolineales bacterium
ACCAGTATCGCCGGTATTACCTGTGTTGCCGGTATTACCTGTGTTACCGGTATTACCTGTGTTGCCGGTATCGGCTGCTCCGCCACCACAAGCTGTAAGAACTAATGCGGCGACGAGCAGCATTGCTAAAAGGGCAAATTTTTTAAACTTCATAATCGTTACTCCTCCAATTAAGTTAAGTAAAGTTTGTCTTCTCCTAAAATATACACACACATTCTTATTTCAGTTTCGATCGATATCTTTCTCCTTTCATCATTGGAAATATCAATAGATATGAAATATGGATGAAAAACTTGTATTGAATGATGCTATCTACCGATATAACAGGAATTAATACAACATTCTACAATAGTAGAGTGCATAGGTCAATAGGGCAATTAATCACAAATTAATCTAAAATGACCCAATATACTCAAAATGTCTACTTTATAATCAGATAAATGAGTTAAAATTAATAATTCATGAGACCAGAACTATACCATACACATCATAAAAATTATATCGAAGACCTACCCTATTGGATCACTTTAGCTGACCAAACCGATGGTCCTATTCTTGAACTGGGCTGCGGAACTGGAAGAGTGATCCTGCCGTTTTACCAAGAAGGGTTCAGGATTTTCGGCTTGGATTATGATCTCCAAATGCTGGCCTACCTCAAGCAGCAAGAACCCGCACTGCCAGTCTTTGCAGCAGACCTGACACGCTTCCACCTGGGGATGAAATTCTCATTCATTTTGCTGACATGCAACACCTACAGTACGCTCTCTTCTGTGCAGCGAAAAACCGCTTTGCAGTGTATCGACCACCACCTGCGCAAGGGAGGGTTGTTTGCCGCAAGCCTTCCAAACCCCTATGATCTGAACGAAATGGGGGACAGTGACGAAGCTGGACCGGAAGAATTTTTTACCCATCCGCAAACTGGAGACCCTATCCAAGTCAGCAGCAGTTGGAAAACTAGTCAGGATACTGTTACCATCTATTGGCATTACGACCACCTTCTCCCCGACGGGCAAGTCCACCGCACCACACACTATACCACCCATTATCTAGACCCTGCCGCTAGCTACATCGAGGAAATGGAGGCTCAGGGTTTCACCGTCCAGGCAGAAGGCGAGTTCGACGGAACTCCATTTTCCGAAGATACTGATTTCCTGATTCTGAAGGGATTCAAACCCGCTTAAGATCCTCCAAGCTGATCGAAAACATTGACCCGGAACATATCGTTTTTTTGTTTTTCCCCTTTAAGAACATCAAAATGCCAAATCATGGGGGTAAAAAATTGCATGTTGACGATCTATTCAACTGCGGCTATACTATTGGTAATCTTGGAGGTGCACACACAATGCGAGTACATGTAGCACAACCAAATAGAAACAAAAAGGAATTTTAAAAACACGCGGATAAAAAGAAATGGACAACGGAATGATTCGCAAGTACCAGAAGGCCAAATTGTACGCTGAGGAACGCGGCAGGTTCAAATTTAAGAACTTTGCAGTTGAAATTGACGGCAAGAACAATCCTCATCATGTTTCTTATCAAAACGGCATCTGGCAATGTGACTGCGAATATTTCATTGGACGAGGACGCTGCAGCCATACCATGGCACTTGAGATTGTCCTAGATGACATGCTGCTTGAAGCAGAATAACCTCTAAAACTGAATATATAAAACGGTCTCTGAAATTATTCAGGGATCGTTTTTTATTTAATCTGGTCACCAATTCAGGAATTTGCCGCCTTATCGCTGAAACCACCGTGTTTGAAACCTATTGATCACGCGCAGACTTATCAGCTGGGATCTCCGGCATGAAGCACTCCTCGAATGAAACCACCAAGCAACCCTGATCTTCATATACCCCAGCCGGCA
>JARROY010000523.1:0-1337 GCA_037383445.1 Anaerolineales bacterium
TCCATGCTGTTTTTATTTACTCCTTGCTGATTGGGATCGGCTTTATAGTCTTGATGCCGCTTTCCTGGATGCTGACAGCTGCGCTAAAAGGACAAGGCGAATCCGTCTATACGCTCCCTATATCCTGGTTCCCAACAGAATCTTTCCACTGGGAGAATTTCTGGACGGTTTTGGTAAATAATGATTATCCATTATGGCGACCAGCGCTAAACACTATCATGCTGGCTGCACTGAACGTTGCCGGTGTGCTGATCTCAAACACATTGGTTGCCTATGCCTTTGCCCGGTTGGATTTTCCTCACAAAGAATTCCTCTTCAAGTTGGTGATTCTATCGATGCTTATGCCTGGCGTAGTCTTATTTATCCCCTCATTCCTGCTGTTCAATGCTTTAGGATGGTACGGTACATATCTTCCACTGTGGGTCGGCGCATTCTTTGGTAATTCTTTTTATATCTTTATAACCCGGCAATACATGCGTTCATTCCCGAAAGACTTGGATGAAGCAGCTCGGATCGACGGTGCCACCAGATTTGGAATCTATCGGCGAATCATTTTGCCATTGAGCAAACCCGTCATGACCTTAATGGCAGTATTTACCATTTTGGATGTATGGAATGAGTTTCAGGGACCACTGATTTACCTCAATGACCCTGCAAAGTTTACGCTTTCAGTTGCATTGAACTACTACCGGCAGTCAATGTTTTCTGGGCGGGAACCAACGACCAATCTGGTCATGGCAGCGGCGCTGTTATCGGTTATCCCTATGCTGATCTTGTATTTCTTCTCTCAGGACGAATTGATTGGGGGGATTGCTTCAGTGGGATTGAAAGGGTAATTCATGAGCATTGTAGTGTTTGGCAGCATAAACATGGATCTGGTTGTCCGTACCCCTCGCTTACCTGCTCGCGGAGAAACCATTACAGGTTATACCTTCCAGACTTTTCCGGGAGGAAAGGGAGCCAATCAGGCAGTTGCCTGTGCTCAACTTGGGGCAGAAATCTTTATGGTGGGGCGCGTGGGTGGAGATGTTTTTGGGAGCACATTGAAAGCAAAATTGGAAGCAGCCGGTGTCGATCACACCAATGTTGAGGTTGATACACAGGTTTCTTCCGGGGTGGCCTTGATCGCAGTGGAAGAATCAGCAGAAAATATTATCATTGTCGTCCCCGGTGCAAATGGCCAGGTGAGCGAAAAAGATTTGCCCAGATTAGAGAGGGCTCTGGAAAAGTCCAAGATTCTACTTTTGCAGTTGGAAATTCCATTGGAGATGGTTGTTGCTGCCGCTAAAATTGCAAAAGAAAAAGGCGTAAAGGTGATCTTGGATCCAGCGCCAGCC
>JARROY010000524.1:0-2236 GCA_037383445.1 Anaerolineales bacterium
CGCAGTGGGAGACGGTGTGACGGAGTGGAAGCCGGGAACTCCAGTGGTGATCAATGCCAACCTGGGAGACGGTACCTGTGATTACTGTCGAGCCGGACTGGAGAATCAGTGCATCCATTGGGGCTTGTTGGGGGACACCAGGTCTGGGACGTATGCTGAATATGTAGTCGTCTCGGATCGCAATGTGCTAGAAATGCCCGAAAATTTTGACCCCCACCAGGCTGCCGCGGCTGGGCTGGTCTACCATACGGCCTGGCACTCGCTGATCACTCGAGGCAACCTGCGTCCAGGGGAGACGGTATTGGTGGTGGGAGCATCGGGTGGTGTGAATACTGCCAGCATCCAGATTGCCAAAATGACAGGCGCACAGGTGATTGTGATCGGCTCCAATGCCAAGAAGCTCGCCCTGGCCAGTTCGTTGGGGGCGGATATAGTGATAGATCGTTCGGAAGACGAAAACTGGTCGCGCGCGGTCTACAAACTCACCAACAAGCGCGGGGTGGATGTTGTTGTCGATAACGTGGGGACGACTTATTATCACAGCTTCCGGGCTGCCCGAAAGGGTGGGCGCATCCTGACGGTGGGCAATACCGGCGCTCCGAAATTCGAGTTCGATAACCGCTATATGTTCGCCAAACATCTCAGCCTGATCGGTTCCAGCATGGGGACATTGTTAGATTTTAAAACCGTCATGGGACTGATCTTTGCCGGAAAATTAAAACCAGTTGTGGACCGTACCTACCCCTTAGAAAATGCCAAGGCTGCTCAGGAACGCTTGGAAAGCGGCGACCAGTTAGGGAAGGTGACCCTGGCGATTGATTAAACAATGCCGTTAAATTCATTCTAGTAGAGGAATTGAGATGAGTGAACTGCCTTTTGAAACCCCAAAAAACAACCAGGAATTGAAATCTTTGTTTCTTGAGACCCGGAAGAAATTTGCCACCCAGTGGGAGGGTCTCTCCGAAGAAGCGATGACCCGCAGACCTGGACCAAGCCTTGATTGGTCTGTCAAGGATATGGTAGCCCATGTTTGTTGGTGGGAGAGTTTTGCCCTCAGCAGAATCACGATCTTGGCTGCAGGGGAGAAGCTCCATCTTCTAAATGATTATGATGCGCTTAACAATATGGTCTTCTCCCAGTACAAGGATATGCCTTTGGACACAGTTCTGGGGGTATTCTACGCCAATCAAGCGCAGATAGAAGGACTGATCGATACTTTGAGCTTTGAGGAATGGGTGGATGAGAGTCGTCCAAACTTTAAAGGCCAATCGTTGATGCGCATGTTAGGTGGGAATACTTTTGGTCATTATTACGAGCATATGATACTGCTTGGATTAGGTTTGCTGAGGCACTTAAATTATGGGATTTTTTAAAGAGCCTGCCGCTGGCCGTTTCACCGCTGTATCAGGCTGTTTCGGGTTTGATTTGGGGTTTGGCAGGGTTGGTAGTGTGTTTTTGGGTTTGGCAAGGAAGCTCTAAAGCACCGGCGGCTTTACGTATCTTGAGTGTTACTTTTGCGTTGTACTATTGGACAAATCAATTCCTGGTGATGACCAGCGAAATCCGTCAGACGAACTGGGTCTTTACCGGGAGTGTGACCGTTACACTCGTTTTGGTAGTTTTTTTAAGCCTCAAACCGGCCGTGGTTAAAGATTTCTATGGAGAATGACATGAGCAAGAAAAATAAAATCGAAGAACTGCGTGAGAAACGCGCCATCGGACGGTTAGGCGGTGGTCAGAAGCGGATAGAAGCCCAACACGCCCGCGGAAAACTTACCGCTCGAGAGCGAATTGATCTGCTGTTGGATAAGGGTTCTTTTAGGGAAACAGATGCCTTTGTCACCCACCGCACCGAGGATTTTGGGCTGGGCGACCTTAAGTATATGGGTGACAGTGTCGTTACCGGTTGGGGAACGATTGATGGACGGCTGGTGTATGTTTTCTCGCAGGACTTTACGGTTTTTGGCGGAAGCTTGGGTGAAGCGCATGCCAAAAAGATTGTCAAGATCATGGATATGGCTTTAAAAAACGGCGCTCCGTTGATCGGCCTGAATGACTCGGGTGGGGCACGCATCCAGGAGGGTGTGGTTTCCCTCGGTGGTTATGCCGATATTTTCCTGCGCAATACGCTGGCTTCGGGGGTCATACCCCAAATCAGCGTGATTATGGGACCGTGTGCCGGAGGGGCGGTCTATTCCCCGGCGATCACCGATTTTATTTTCATGGTCAAGCAATC
>JARROY010000525.1:0-1308 GCA_037383445.1 Anaerolineales bacterium
GCGCGACTTACATGATACTGTCGGCCAAAATGTCAGTTACCTGCGCATGAGACTTGACCATCTTAAAGAGACCAACTTACAAACCCAACTGGATCTGAAAACTGAAATTGCTAATATGCTAAATGTAGCAAATGAATCCTATAATTTACTGCGAGGCACAATGGATATGCTGCAATCGGGCGGCGTAGATGATCTGGGTAATTTGATGACTCAATATGCAACTCAAGTGGAGAAAAGACGGCAATTCAAGATCCTTCTATCAAACCTCGGTGAATCTAGGCACTTATCTACCAATGAGGTCCGCCAGTTGTTCTTTGTGTATCGGGAAGCTTTGAATAATATTGAAAAATATGCAGATGCAAGCAAGGTGCTTGTAGAATTGGACTGGGCCGATGAATATTTAATTATGACCATATCCGACGATGGTAATGGATTTAACCTAGAAGACGAACCAATTAGGAATCACTACGGATTAAAATTTATGCAAGAGAGAATTGAATCGATTAATGGTGTCTTCTCAATACAATCATTCATTGGCAAGGGTACTTCAATAAAAATCACCCTTCCACTTAAAAAACAACAACCTGTTTAAACGGATATTACGAATGCTCAGACTTGTTCTAGTTGATGACCACGCTCTATTTCTCGAAGGATTGGCTTCAATCCTTCGTTTGGAACCGGATATTGAAATAGTAGGATTGGCAGGATCGGTTAAAGAAGCAGTTACAATGGTTCATAGTTTGAAACCAGAGATTGTCCTGATGGATTTTTCTTTATCAGACGGGACTGGTGCGGACGCGACCCGTATGATCCTTGATGAACACCCTGAGTGTAAAATTGTCTTCCTCACGATGTCCGAAAATGATGAGAATTTGTTTTCAGCGATTCGAAGTGGGGCCAAAGGGTATTTACTAAAAAATATGAGTCCTTCTAAACTTATAGCGGCGGTTAGAGCTGTTCAACGGGGAGAAAGTGCAGTCTCTCGAGCTATGACGCTCCGCCTTATGGAAGAACTGTCCCGCACGGATGAACCCGATCAATTTAGAGATTCACAAGTTGAAACCTTAACCCAGAGAGAACTGGAGGTGTTACGCGAATTGGCGAAAGGGATGACCAATCGAGAAATTGCAGAGCGGTTATATATTTCTAAAAATACTGTAAAATATCATGTTCACTCAATCCTGGATAAATTAGACCTCCCTAATCGAGGAGAAGCGGCAAAATTTGCTAAAAAGCATGGCCTGACGGATTAAGATGGATTAATCCTAGGATTAATTTGCTGCCCCAAAAAACCACCCGATGGGTGGT
>JARROY010000526.1:0-1889 GCA_037383445.1 Anaerolineales bacterium
CTCAGCCTGTGCTGGTGGATGATTTATGTAAACTGAGCTACTGCGCAGTTTGCAGAACCGAGAGCACGTCTGGCTCGGTAGGTGTGTAATTGATCCAATTATCGGCGTATTGGATATCGGCATTCGCTTCATACTCGTTGAGTAAATCTGCTAGCGCGGTAGCAACAAGATTATCGTAAGCGGTTTGATCCACCCGGGTATCTTTTCCAAGGATTTGGATGATGTGGTACCCGAAATCGGTCTCCACTGGACCCACGATATCCCCAACTTCACCGGAGAAAGCAGCTTCCTCAAAAGGCGCAACCATTTGCCCCCGGGAAAACCATCCCAGGTCCCCACCTGTGGCGCTGGTCGAATCGGGGTTATATTCAGCCGCCAGGTCGCCAAAATCTGCAGTCCCATTGATTAATTGGTCGTACAGATCCTGGGCGGTGGCCAGCGCGTCTGCTTTTGCCGCATCTTGGTCTTCTGCTGCACTATCCGGCTGAATCAGGATGTGGCGGGCCCAGACCAAGTCCTGCTCTGGGGGAAGGATGCCTTTCGCAATCTCATCCATGAGCTTTTCTCGAACGAGCTGGATGTAGATGAGGTGCTTGAAGTATTCTTCATCAATCTTATATTCTTTCAGCCTATCGAATAAGTCAGTTTTTTGGGTCTGGAATTCTTCCTCAGATACGGAAGTGGGGGCCGGTGCAGCTGCAGGTGCTTGAGCGGTTGGGACAGGCTCTTCACCTTCCGCCAGGGTAGGCTGAGGGGTGGGGGTGATGAGTGCCATCTGAGTTTCCGACAAGGTAGGTGTAGGCACCGCTGTCGGTGAGGTGTTTTCAATCACGCCGTCCGGAGAATAGCTGAAATAGCTGTATAAGTAATCATCTACTTCCTGGTCCGAAATAGTTATTCCTCGCGCATCTGCCTCTTCCAAAACGAAGTAATCTCCAATGATTTGGTTCATGACGTTTTGGCCGATATTCTCTTTTTGCAATTCGTTTTCTATTGACAGCATGTAATTGTAAATTTGCTGCTGAGTATTTTGGTCTTGGGTAAATTGGAGGTAGTTTTGGTACAGATTGTAAGTTTGAACCCGGTTGAAGCGTTCAAAATGTACCCGGCGTTGATATTCAGAGGTTTTTATTTCAGTACCATTTATGGTAACGATCGTGGAGGATGGTATCACCAGTCGGTTGAGGATGATACCTCCTACCGTGATGGCTAGAACAATGACGACCACAGAAATGGTGCCGATTTGGATAATTTTGTTATAGCGATGTTCTTGTTCTACCCGACCGACTCGACCGAGGGATTGTTTCNNNNTTTTTTGTTGAACATTTGTATTCCTCACAAATACAGGGCATAAAGTTCAATAAACCTTATGCCCTGCACTCCGAAAATCGGATGATTAGTTCAATGATTCTCCAGCAAACTGCAGCAAGGCCATATGGCGAGCGCGTTTCACTGCCACCGCGACCTGGCGCTGGTGTTTGGCACATGCGCCTGTCTGCCGGCGAGGTCGGATTTTTCCTTCCCGATTGACAAAATTGGAAAGGAGCTGGGTATTTCTATAATAGATTTTTAGCTCGGGGTCTGAACAGAATTGGCAAGAACGTGGACGGGAATAATATCGTCTCCCGCCGCTGCTCCGTCTGCCGCCCCTGCTTCCAGCTTCATTTGACATGTTATGCTCCTTAAAGACTCTCTTATAGCGAGTAATAATTTATTCTTCGGAACTAGTTAGAAAGGGAATTCGTCTTCTTCTTCCTCGAAGTCGGTGCCATAGTCATCTTCTTCTTCCTGGTCATTATCGTTGTCTTTCTTCTTTCGCTTACCCAGCATGACCATTTCTTTGGCAACAATCTCTACAGTGCTGCGCTTGACGCCATCTTCTTCCCATC
>JARROY010000527.1:0-1270 GCA_037383445.1 Anaerolineales bacterium
TTTTCCGATCCATCGAAGAGACGAGCCAATTATTATGATCGGTGGAGGAGTGCTCTCGGACGTGGCAGGGTTTGTTGCTAGCAGTTACAGGCGCAGTGTCCCGCACCTAAAGGTGCCATCAACTCTAATGGGGTATATTGACGCTTCCATCGGGATTAAAAATGGAATCAATTACAATGGTTATAAGAACAGACTTGGTTCATTTGAACCCCCGATAAGGGTACTGCTGGATAAATCTTTACTCAAAACCTTGCCTAAAAGACATATTCTAAATGGGGTATCCGAGATCATCAAACTGGCCGTTATCAAAGATGTCAGTTTGTTCAATTTGCTGGAAAAATATGGTGGCACTAGTGTGGACGCCAAATTCCAGGATGAAATGGGAGAAAAAATCCTCGACCGCTCTATAACTGGTATGCTGGAGGAGCTTGAGCCCAATCTTTTTGAGGATGATTTAGCCCGAAAAGTGGATTTTGGGCATACTTTTAGTTATGGACTCGAGATTCGCCATGAAGCCAACTTACTTCATGGTGAGGCGGTTTTATTAGATATTGTTTTCTCCAGTATGATTGCTCATAAGCGATGTTTTCTCTCAGCCAAAGAACTGGGAAGAATATTTAATTTAATTGAGAATCTAGGGATAAGGCTGAATTTATCTCTACTGGATCCGAACGCCCTTTGGCAATCTTTGGAGGAACGCACCTGCCATCGTAATGGCTTACAACGGGTTCCAATGCCGCGAGGGTTGGGAAACTGCATATTTATTAATGATATCAAGCAAGACGAGATTCTAACAGCTTATCATGAACTGACTCAAAATAAGGTGTTACAACATGACCGAATTTAAAAATTTCGACGAAAAAGAGATCAACAAATTTGATGATGTCGCTCAAATCTGGTGGGATCCAAAAGGCGAGATGGGTACTCTCCATACCATCAACCCTTTGCGCACAAAATTTATTACTGAAACGCTTACTGTGGAATCACCAAAAATATTAGATGTAGGATGCGGTGGCGGCATTTTATCGGAGGCATTGGCTAAAACCGGTGCACAAGTCACCGGTATCGATTTGTCAGAACCTTCCATTGAGGCAGCTAACCAGCATACTCAACATCATGGGCTTGAAATTGACTACCGTGTGACCAGTGCGGAAGACATAGCACAATCTCAACCAGGGAGTTTTGATGTGGTAACCTGCATGGAAATGCTCGAGCATGTGCCTGATCCGGAAAAAATTATTGCGGCTTGCGCTCAGGTGCTCAAGCCTGG
>JARROY010000528.1:0-1250 GCA_037383445.1 Anaerolineales bacterium
TCTGCTGGTGGATGCTGGCCGCGATACGATGAAGCGGTACCTGGACAGATTGGAAGGTTTGTCTGTCTCAGCGGAGGCGGCAGAACCAATCACCCCCGAGCAGATGGCAGACCAGATGGCGGCGCGCATGCTGCAGGAGTAAAATTATCGAAAGTTAAGATGATATTCAGGAGTGTTCCTGATTCTGCTGAAATCAAAGAGAAAAAGCCTGGCTGTTTATGAGCCAGGCTTCTGGTTGCTTAAATATTCTAACTGCCGAAAGAGATTCCCTGCGCGAGCGGAAGCTCACTCGACCAGTTGATCGTGTTGGTTTGACGGCGCATGTACTGCTTCCAGGCATCCGAGCCGGATTCACGCCCTCCGCCGGTGTCTTTTTCCCCGCCAAACGCCCCGCCGATCTCTGCCCCTGAGGTGCCGATGTTGACGTTAGCAATCCCACAGTCCGAGCCGCCTACCGAGAGAAAACGCTCTGCCTTTCGCAGCGAATCGGTGAAGATGGCGCTGGATAGACCTTGCGGCACCCCGTTGTGGAGGGCGATGGCTTCGTCCATCTGCTCGTATTCCAGCAGGTACAGGATGGGAGCAAAGGTCTCGTGCAGTACGATCTCTGATTGGGCAGGCATCTTGATGATCGTCAGTTGGACAAAATTTTGTCCTTTTCCATTGAGGACTTCCCCACCGTACAGCACCTCACCGCCCACGGATTTGGCCTGGGCAATCGCATCCAGCATGACTTCTACCGCAGTTCCGCTGACCAAAGGTCCCATCAGGGTATCATCGTCCAGCGGGTCGCCAATCCGTACCTGGGAATAAGCATCCACCAAACGGCTGGAAAGTTCCTGCTCGATCGATTTGTGGGCGATGATCCGGCGGGTGGTGGTGCAGCGCTGTCCGGCTGTCCCCACGGCGCCAAACAAAATCGCCCGCACCGCCATATCCAGGTCTGCGCCGTCAGTGACGATAATGGCGTTGTTCCCACCGAGTTCCAAGATGGTGCGCCCGAAGCGGCGGGCGACGCGTTCCGAGACGATTCTACCCACTCGAGTAGAGCCGGTGAACGAGATCAGCGGCAGGCGCGGGTCATCCAGCATCAGGCTGCCCACATCATGGCCGGTGCCATTTACCAGGTTGAAAATTCCGCTGAGGCCGTGATCGGCGGTGACCTGATTGGCGATGTGCTGCACGGCGATGCTGGTCAGGGGAGTGAGCTCGGAGGGCTTCCAGACCACCGGGTCCCCACAGACGATCGC
>JARROY010000529.1:0-1738 GCA_037383445.1 Anaerolineales bacterium
GGATTTTGGAATCAGTAGCGCGCCGATTTCCCGATCAGATCAGAGAATGCTAAACATCGGGAGTTAATGATGACCAAGAAACCTGTCCTCGAAATTCTATTTTCGGTCTTGGTTCCTGCGCTGGAACAGATATACTCAGATAAAGCTGAACGAGGCGCGTTGATCTTAATTCCACGATCATCGTTGGTAATTTAAACGCCATCTGGCTTCCACTCTACGCCACAACCAATTTGGAGAAAACGTCTTTTTGGGCAGTAGAACTGCCGAGAATCCACCACGATGTATTTGCCGTCTATGGCCTGATATTCTTATCTTGGCAAATCTGGGATGCCTATCAATTATCGAAAAACCGAAAATATTAAATCCCAGATTTTGTTCAATCCAAACACACCACCCGGAATCCAAGGTCATTATCACGAAAAAAGGGATCGTTCATGCCGCGAGAATTTACCCGGGTTCTAAAATCAGGGCTGTGCCAGGAACCCCCGCGCGAAACCCGTTCCATGGAACCTTCTAAGGAGTTGCCCTCCTCTTCCCGATAAGGGTACGGTAAAAACAGACTATGCGTCCATTCAGAAACGTTGCCGATCATGTCGCAGCAGCCAAATCGACTGTCACCGCTAGGGCTGTACGATCCTACCAGGGTCGTTCTCCCTTTTCCACCGGAACGCGTGTTACACTTTTGTGAGTCGATTTTATTTCCCCCTGGCTGGATTCGGTCATCGGTCCCTCTGGCGGCTCTCTCCCATTGAAATTCAGTCGGCAGACTGAAGGTTTTTTGTTCCACATCTGACAGCCAGCGGCAAAATGCTGCCGCCTCATACCAGCTGACCCCAACTACTGGCAGGCGGTCCTGAGAGGTCCATATCTTCTCGTCCCAGAAAGCTGGTTTCCTAATCTGGTTAGTTTTTACCCAATCCCAACCGCTCCTCGTCCAATATTGTTGGGTTGTGTATCCCTTTTGGTGGATAAACTCTCGGAATTCTCCCACCATTACCGGGTATTTGCTAATCTTAAATGGATCGATAATAACCACATGCTGAGGCTGTTCTCGGGAAAAATATCCTTTGTGAACCCAATCCGCTGCCCAGGTGCTGGTATCCAACAAGCTCTGGATATTCTCCTGACTGGTTCCAATCACCGTTTGCCCGGGGGGTATGTCCACCATTTGCATAGAATGCATTATAAAGGTAAATCAACTTTCTTTACCAAATCTTTAAAAAAGGTTTAATCTCTCTTCAAATATCCCGGTTAAACTATCCATATCCTACAAGAAGAAAATGGTAAATCTTAGATTTACCTGGAGGCAAAAATGAATAAAACATTACGCATTATATTAATTGTTGGAGCTGTACTGGTGATTGCAATCGGTCTGTTAGGGACCGGTTTCTTTATTGGGCGTGCTGGCTTTGGTTGGACCAGCTTCCACAACCCAGGCATGATGGGTCTCTTCAGCAGCAACGACCAGGATTCACGATATGGCTACAGCATGATGGACAACTTCAGCGGTCAAGGTATGATGGGCGGTCGTAATTATTACCAGGAAGATGGTGAGCAGTGGAATTATGGTCCCGGTATGATGAACCGTCGAGGATACAACCAGGATCAAGGTGAAGAGTGCCCTTACGGTCCCGGCATGATGGATGACCATGCAGGTTCCGGTATGATGGACGGTTTTGGTGACTACGGCATGATGGGTGGCGGTATGATGGGCAATGGCATGATGAATGGTTATGGC
>JARROY010000530.1:0-1840 GCA_037383445.1 Anaerolineales bacterium
CAGGTTAAACTCAAGAGCTCATACCTTTACTATAGTTGGCAGAATTAGAATCTAAGTCAAAATTGCAATTGACAATATAATATCATAGCTTTTTAGAATTTTCCCAAAGTCCAGATAAATTTATAGTATCTGGAATAAATTAGGACTTTAGATAGTTGGTTTATGTTGGAGATATTACAGAATTTAGTTTTGCAAAAATGGTTGTGATATTGGGGCGCCATACAGTCTGAACGTATTCTACCAGACCACTTTATACAGTAGTATGGCATCACTTCATCCCCGCTTTCCGCCAGCTGCTATATAAAAGATCCACAACCCTTTTATCTTTGTATGGGAGTCTGTTTCTCCAGGCATCGATGGATATACGGGGGCTTAGCCTATTGAATTGTGCCGCCTGTGTTCGGGCTTCCTCCATCCGCCCCAGCTCAGCGTAACTGGCAGCCAAATATGCGATCACCGGTATGTATTCCGGACTGCGGTCGCGAGCTCTGTTGAGTGTTTCTACCGCCTCCTCATGTCGCCCCATTAAGAAATAGGCGTGGCCCAGATTCCATAAATATTCGGTTGGATATTTTGGGTTGAGGCGCATCGCCTTTTTTGCCAATCCNNNGCCCAGGTCAGAATACCCCCCAGGCCCCCAATCCCATCAGCATCATTGGGGCTGAGAGCGATAGCCTTCTGCTGCGCAGCGATGGCCTTCTCGTGCTTGTTTTTGTGCAGATAGATCTCAGCCAATATGGTATAGCCTAAAGGCAGAGTCTCATCCAAAGCTATTGCCTTTTGAGCAAGTTCAAAAGCATGCTCTAAAGGCTGGGGACCCAGGCTCCAACCCTGGGTCCAATCTTGACTGTGGGCCAGACCCAGGAGCGCATATGCAGCTGCGAACTGGGGGTCCAGATCGATGGCGCGCTGCAACATTTGTCGTGCCAGGATATTGGTCTCTTTCGTTAATTTACTAAAATATTCCAAACCGCGCAGGTAGTAATCATAGGCCTCCATGTTGTCGGTGTATCTGTGCACCAGACGGTTCTGCTCATCCTCCGTCAACTTTACCGCCAGAACCGATACTATCTTTTGCGTCACCTCATCTTGCAAAGCAAAAATGTCTTCTAGGTTCCGGTCATAACGTTCGGCCCAGATGTGCCCCTCCGTATTTGTATCCACCAGCTGTGCCGTGATCCGAACTATGCCATTCGCCTTGCGTACACTGCCTTCCAACACATACCTTACCCCAAGTTCCCGTCCCACTTCCGCTATTTTGACTGGCTTTTCCTTATAGATAAAAACTGAGTTGCGGGCGATGACAAACAGACCTGAAATTTTAGAAAGGTCGGTGATGAGATCCTCGGTCATTCCGTCGCTGAAATATTCTTGCTCCGGATCACCACTTAGGTTATCAAACGGCAACACAGCGATGGAAGGTTTGTCAGGCAGCGTTAATGCCATTCTTTCAAGAGAGCCGATCCCAATTTTCGAACGCAGATAATAGTTCCAAATGGTGAGCGCACCTGCCATTACGATGATTAACGCGAAAGCACCAAGGGCTGCGAAGCGCCATTTTCCTGCTTTTGGCTTTTTCTCACCGATCGTCCTTCCGGCATCTTCAGGCTCAGTCAATAACCGATAGACTCGAACCGGTTCAGGAATGTTTTTTACCTTTTGCTCGCCTAGATAGTAGTACCCCAGAGATAATTTGTCTTTGATGTGTTCATAGACAGTTCCTGAAATGGAAATCCCTCCGGCTGACGCCAGCCCTTCCACCCTTGCGGCAATATTAACCCCATCACCATAAATCCGCTCCTCTTCATCAATCACATCACCCAGGTTGATGCCAACGCGG
>JARROY010000531.1:0-1224 GCA_037383445.1 Anaerolineales bacterium
TCATCTCTGGGGATGGGCACAGTCACCAGTAACCCGCCTCCGCCCATGTCCCAATGCACTTTGGCAATTTCGGCTGCTTCCTGGGGATTTTCTACTCTGGTGCTGACCTTTAATCCACTTTCAGGGGAGTAAAAGGCAGGGACTTCGCCAGTTTGGTAACCGAGAACAGGGACACCGAGGGTTTCCAACTTCTCTAGGGTAGCCGGCAAATCCAAGATTGACTTCGCTCCCGCACAGACGACAACTACCTTGCTTTTTGCCAATTGTTCCAGGTCCGTGGATATATCAAATGGTGTCTCTCGGTGCACGCCTCCGATACCACCTGTGGCAAAAATTTTGATTCCCACCCGTTCGGCGGCTACAAGAGTCCCGGCAACGGTGGTTCCCCCGCTAGCTTTTTGGGCGATGGCGGGTGCAAAATCTCGAACGCTGATCTTCCTGAGGGATTCTCCTTGAGCCAATAGTTCCAATTCCTCAGAATTAAGCCCAATTCGAACTTGACCTTTTATAACCGCCGTAGTGGCAGGTCTGGCGTTACCATCAGCAATGATCTTTTCCATCTCTTTGGCGAGATTTAAATTTTCTGGGTAGGGCAAGCCATGCGAAATAACAGTCGATTCAAGTGCAACAACCGGCTGACCTGCCATGAGCGCTGCTTGGATGATTTGCTGAACAACAAAATGTTTCGGTACCTGGAATAGCATAAATTTCTCCTTAGAAGTGCTGAGAGTTATTATACAATGTTCGGTTCAGATAGGATAAAATACCACAGTATTTCACAATGATGAAAGGTGGTTAGAGGTGGCAGACGATTTTATCAACCAGGAAATTAGAGACCAGTTTTCGCGAGTACTTGAGAAATTTAAGGTAACCGTAGAAAATTTTCCAGCCGATGAATGGCGTAAAGGTGAGTCTCCTTATCAACGACCGGCGGGTTTGGCGGCTCATTTGCTGTCTACGATTGATTTTTATACCAGTGGGTTGCCCTCTGACCAATTTCCCTGGGGAAAGCGGTTGGGATGTAACTGGGAAGACCCGCGTGATGATGTGCTGCCGTCTCAAGAGCTGGTTTTGACCTATCTACAAGAAATGGCACGCCGGATTCTCAAGTGGACGAACAGAACTGATTTTAAATTGCCGGATATAGGATAATTATGAATACTAATCCGGATTTTTTCATAAGCATTTGTATTCCGAGAGGATTTAATAAAGAACAACTAATAA
>JARROY010000532.1:0-1207 GCA_037383445.1 Anaerolineales bacterium
AGGCTGCACCCGAATTTGTCGATGCTATTCTGAGTAGTCTCCAGGCTGAATCCGGGAAATCGCCCCTCCACCAATTGCCTGACCCTCTCACTGAGCAAGAATTACGGGTATTGGGCTTGATTGTGGCGGGCAAAACCAACCAGGGGATTGCAGACGAACTGGTTATCAGTTTAGGAACTGCCAAATGGCATGTGCATAACATCTTGCAAAAGTTGGGGGTCAGCAATCGTTCGCAAGCCATCGCCCGGGCCAAGGAATTGGGATTCTAAAAGATCTTATTCACCTCACCGCGAGCCGCTCATCGCGGCTCTTTTTATTTAACCTACCCTAACAACCTATCTTTCGATAGGGGACAAAAAGCTTTTAAAAACATAAACTGTAACTGTGAACAAAATTAACCAAAAAGGAGAAAAAATTATGAAAACAAAAACTCTTATTCCGTTTCTGATACTATCTTTCGGTCTGACCTGGGGGATTGCTGCTTTTCTAATCATGTTTCCAGACCAGATTACCGCTCTATTTGGTGAGATTGGTCTAGGCAACCCGCTGGTAATCTTAGCGGTGTATTCGCCTGGTTTTGCTGGCATTTTCCTTGTCTGGTGGCAATACAAATTGAAAGGACTTGGCAGCTTCTTTCAGCGTTTGACATTGTGGCGGGCACCCCTCATCTGGTGGGCATTCCTCGTGCTGGGTATTCCTGCAATCGTCTACACAGGTGCTGCCATAAAAGGAACCATAAACGACCCATTTTCCTTCTCATCTTTGTCCCAGGTGCTGCCAGCGCTTTTACTCGCACTATTCCTTGGCCCCATCGAGGAATTCGGCTGGCGGGGGTTTGCGTTGCCACTGATGCAGCGCAAACTTTCACCGTTTTGGGCAGGTTTAATCCTGGGTGGAATCTGGGCGCTCTGGCATATTCCCTCTTTCTTAATTGGTGGAATGCCACAAACAGCCTGGGCTGCCGGACCTTACTTCTTAGGAATCGTCGCTATTTCCGTCATCATGACACCATTCTTCAATGCTGCTAAAGGTAGTTTGCTGATTTCTGTACTATATCACTTCCAGATGATGAATCCCATCTGGCCAGATGCTCAACCCTGGGATAACCTCATTTACATATTGGTGGCGGTGGTCATCGTTTTTATAAATCGGCGCACAATGTTCATAAAAGGAACCGGCGTTACCGAGGTTCTCATGCCTGAGCAAG
>JARROY010000533.1:0-1203 GCA_037383445.1 Anaerolineales bacterium
CTTTACCTGTCGTTTGAGTTCCGCTTCCAATCAAGCGTCCAAGAGGTGTTCCAGCACGGATTTGCTTGATTAGAAGCGGAACTCAAACGACAGGTAAAGTATTAGGAGTCAGCCGAATTCCAGTTGTGAAAGGCCAGGCAATGTCTGCCTATGAGCCTCGCGTGATCAAAGGAACCGGTGTGACCTATGCAACATCACCTCAAGGAGCTGACCATACCAGCGGATTAACCATTCGAGCTAAAGTTGACCATCAAGATCCCGAGGGACAGGCGAAATTATCAAGGAACGCTCAAATCAATATGGCAGGTTATGATACATTGGGAGCTTGTATTTTTGCGGGATTTGGTTTTTCATCAGCACCACACACCATCAGAGACCTAATTAATTCTCGATATGGTTTAACAGTTGAAGAGGATATTCTTCAGCAGCTAGGCAAAGAAACCCTACAGTTGGAACGCGAATTCAATACCTCCGCGGGATTCACTAAGGCGGATGACCCGCTACCTGAATGGATGTATTCTGAACCTGTCCCACCCATTAATCCCGTATTCGATGTCCCTGATGAAGACTTGGATACAATTTTTGACTGGTAAGCACAATGTCAACCAAGATAACAGTTTTTGTCTACCTTCATTCTACATTAGTAAAATTTTCGCCTGACGGACAAACACGCAAATTTGAATTAAAATCTCCGCAAAACAGTACTCTGGGAGATTTAATCACCAAACTAGGGATAGACCCTAATGATGAGCACCTCCTATTGGCCGTAAACGGGAAAGTGGCGGAGGAAGATCAAATACTGGAAAATCAAGATCATGTTCATCTTATGATGCCAATTTCTGGTGGATAAGCAAGGAGAATCTTATGGCTTTCGGTTACAACGCTAAGATATTACATGTTCAGTTAGATACTGATAAGCTTTATTTTGAAAATCAAGATGAATCTTTCTACAAGAAATATGGTGGAGGTAGTGCGCTAGGATTGTATTACGTATTAAAACACACACCTCCTAATGCCGATCCTCTTGGACCGGAAAACACTTTGGTGATGGCTTTAGGCGTTGTAACGGGAGCCCCAATCTCTGGTCAGAGCAGAATGACTACGGTTGCGAAATCCCCTTTAAGCGGTGCAATTGGTGATTCGCAATCCGGCGGCTTTTTTCCAGCAGAAATGAAATTCGCTGGTGTCGATGCGATTGTTTTT
>JARROY010000533.1:1214-1776 GCA_037383445.1 Anaerolineales bacterium
AAATCAAAAACCCCTGTCTATCTCTATATCAAAAATGGCAAAGCAGAATTACGGCCAGCAGAACACTTAATGGGAAAACCAACCGGTGAGGTCGAAGAAATTTTAAAATCTGAACTCGGTGACAAAAAAGTACAAATCGCCCAGACTGGACTAGCCGGTGAACTTGGTGTACGTTTCGCTGCTGTCATTCATATGGCTAACCGCGCCAACGGCAGGACAGGTATGGGAGCAGTGATGGGGAGTAAAAATCTTAAAGCAGTTGTCGTGAGAGGAAATAATCGCCCTGAGTTAGCAGAAAAGTCACAACTAATTGATCTGGCCAAGTGGGGAGCAAAGAATTTTCCTGAATCAGATGTTTATAGCCTAGGTGTTTATGGAACCGCTGAAATTACTGCTTCCCAAAGCCGCAGTGGCGGCTTGCCCACCAGAAACTGGGAAAGCGGTACATTTGATACTGCCAAAATGATAGACGGCAAAACCATGGCAAAAACGATCCTCAAAGAGCGTGATACCTGTTATGCCTGTACAGTCAGGTGCAAAAGGGTGGTTGAAATCTCAGAAG
>JARROY010000534.1:0-1191 GCA_037383445.1 Anaerolineales bacterium
TTCGATGGGTTTTCCACCATACATGACCAATACCCGATCGGCAATCCCGGCAACGACACCCAGATCGTGTGTAATCCAAATTACTGCCACACCTAATGCTTCACGCAGTTGTTTGAATAGGTCCACGATCTGAGCCTGGACGGTAACATCGAGAGCAGTAGTTGGTTCATCGGCAATAATGATTTGGGGTGTACAGGCAATCGCAATGGCGATCACCACTCGCTGACGCATGCCACCGGAGAATTGGAATGGATAGGCCTTATATCGTAATTCCGGGTCAGGAATACCCACCTGGGCAAGGAGCTCGATTGTTTTCTCCCGGGCAGCTTCTTTGGACAAACCCTTGTGGCGAGTGAGAGTTTCAGAGATTTGTTCACCGATGGTAAGAATTGGGTTTAGTGTGGAGATGGGATCCTGGAAAACGAAACCAATCTGGCCTCCGCGCACATTGCGCAGTTGTTCGGGTGACATTTTGAGTAAATCGCGACGACCACCGACTCCAGTGAAATGAGCCGAACCACTTTCTATCTTTCCGGGCGGCATGGGAATCAAGCCCAGCAATGACATCATGGTCACGCTTTTGCCGCTACCGCTTTCCCCTACAATTGCAAGTGTTTCACCTTCTTCCAGATCAAAACTAACGCCGTTGACGGCATTTACAACACCGTCCAAAGTGTAAAACTTGGTGACGAGGTTTTTTACTTCAAGGATTTTTGACATGATTTCCTCCTCACTTTCGCGATCTACGCAGGCGCGGATCAAGCACATCCCGTAACCAGTCGCCCAACAAGTTCATTCCCAGGGATGTGAACATAATTGCCAACCCGGGGAACGCTGCCATCCAGGGATAGCTGGTCATATATTTTCTACCGGCAGCAAGCATATTGCCCCAGGTGGGATATTCATTGGGTGGAACGCTCAATCCCAGAAATCCCAGCCCGGCTTCGTAGAAGATCATGGCTGACATTTCAAAGGTGGCCAGTGTGATCAATGGACCGATCAAGTTGGGTATGATGTGATCAAAGATGATGCGGGGCCAGCGAGCTCCGGCACTGATAGCAGATTCAACGTAGCCAGATTTGCGAATGCGCAGAACTTCGCCACGGGTGACGCGGGCAAAGATTGGAGCATCGGTGATGCCGAAGATCAGGATAACGTTTAACAGACTACGTCCAAGCACAGCGGCAATGA
>JARROY010000535.1:0-1522 GCA_037383445.1 Anaerolineales bacterium
CCACCGCCATCCAGGCCAGTGAAATTTTGGGAAACTTAATCCCCAGCTTGTTTATCCCCAGATAGATCAGGTCGAACACGAAAAGGAGCGGCAGGAACCACAACCAACTCTGGCTGTTGGGGTCGATGAAGTAGATGTAGTTCTGCCAGTTTTCCTGAGGAAGCCCACGCGAGTACAGAAAGATTACCCGGTAGAGGGGAATCAGGGTGAATACAGCGATCAACCAGGGAATCATCAACCGCTTAATCTTGCCTTTCACAAACTCCCTGCCTGACTTTTTGTCCAGCGATGGCGGGGTTAGATACCCGGCGATGAAGAACATTGTCGGCATCATGAAGAGATCGAGAAATATTCCCATAATCCCAACCCAGGTCATAGTGTCGGGATCGTCTACGATCCAGAATGAGCTCCATAGACCAGCAGATTCATACACGCCGCCAACATGGTAGAGCACCACCAGGAAGATGATGATGGTTCTAAGGTTATCCATCCAATAGATGCGTCCTCTTTTTACGTTCGTTATTACATTTTCAGTCATTTTTCTCTCCTTTTCCTATAGATTTTTAGTGAAGTCTTTCAAATTTCCACAGCAACGGTGCGTCTGTTTGCCAAGGGAATTACTCAGGGTAAATTTTCATTGGCTCAATGCAAGGTAACGGCAATTTCGTCAAACAAATCGGATTCTCCCCAGCAGGTGAATGTGACCAGGTTATTGTCAATCTCAGTTGCCAGGGTTGTTGAACGTCCCATGCTGTCGATGATAAAAACGATGCCCGAATTTCCTGAATTCAGAACGATGTCTTCCTCTGAAACAATTGTCGTGATAGCGGATGTTTCCCACTGCTGAATAAGGTCGTCAGCGCTATTTGCTGAAGGGTTGAGGTTCAGGTCGCACTTTGTATCGCCGGGCTGCCTTGCTCCACCGCCAATATATTTATCGGGTGGATAGGAAGAAAAGATTGCATACTCCCCTTCAACAATACTTTGGTTTTGGATAGTCCATTCATCTGGAATGTAGATGGTAATCCCGGTTTGTGAATCCCGATATTCCTTGAATCCCACCGGTAGTTCGAAAGAGTTTATAGGTTGTATTGGCTGAGATTCTTCGGTGGGGTTGGTCTGGCTTACATCCATCTGCTAACTCAATACTTTGGGCTGCTCCAAGAATTTCCAGAAAGTCTCGTTCTTGCTCCATAACACCTGTGGGTTCCATGCAGGCCATTTCAGTCTGGACGATTGGTCCAAAGGCTATCGTTTCCCCATCTACCTGGTAAGCGCTACTATATGAATTACAGCCTGCATTGCCGGTGACCAATCCTTCATTAAAAGTCATGGTCACTTGAGAGCCCTCAATTGGGTTGTTTAGATTGAATGCTGTCAGCAACCACGAGGTTCCTTCTAGATCAATTTGGTCAGCAGGGTTCCCAGGAGAACAGGCGCTCACAATGATTGTCAAAACGGATAATACTGCAATTACCCTGAAGATTTTCATTTCCAACTCCTTATTAATTTTTGGTGAATC
>JARROY010000536.1:0-1627 GCA_037383445.1 Anaerolineales bacterium
ATCGTCAGCAACGAGGAATTTTCGTCGTTGAAGGAGCAGGGTCGGGCGGAGACGAAGATCCGCATCAATTTCCTAAGTCACGAGACACTGGATAAGTTGTATGTGATGGTCTTCCCTGACGGAAGTATGACCATTCCAAGAGGCGGAGAATACCTGAACTTTGGTCCCTTCCTGGAAGTGAGGGATTTCGATCAGGTTCTGAACGCCAGCCAGTTCGACTCAGCCAAGCATCTACGCCACTCACGCGGCTGGGGCAAAGGGTCTGTACCGGTTATACAGTCTTTGGACGTAAATCAGATTCGCAATTTCAACTCTCTGAATGGATAAGTACTGTTTTGCAGGAGCGACCAATGAAGACAATAACTATGAAAGATGATGTTCTTAACACCTTCCTGACCAAATATCAACTACCCTTGTTCTTTCTTATTACCTATCTTTTAAGCTGGTGGTCGGTACCGTTTCTAAACGGCGGTCTTGTTCCTCAAGGGCCCGCATTTGCCGCGGTGATTGTCACCGCCATAATAGCAGGAAGAAAAGGGTTACGTGCATTCTGGAAACAATTGAAAAATTTGGGTAATGGTTGGGCATGTGATCAACCTGCTTTTGGGAGCCACAGTTGTGACATCACCTCAAATTCCACCGGTGGGAGTAATGCTGGAACTGTTGATCTTCGGTGGATTATGGGAGGAAATCGGGTGGAGCGGATATGCGCTGCCAAAATTACAAGCTAGATTCGCAAACCGCCCGAATGGTTCCCTGATGGCGGCACTCGTTCTGGGCATCTTCAGGGCCATCTGGCATTTACCGTTGTACATGTACGGAACGATATATTGGTTTGACATTCTCATGTTTGAAGTTGCCGTGCAGGTCATCATTGCCTGGCTCTACAACAGAAGCGGCGGTAGGGTTTTGGCAATAATGGTGTTCCATTACACATCAAATCTCATGGGAGCAGCCACATCCTCCGTTTTCAATGGAATCGAACGCACAAATTACTACACCTTATTTATGGGATTGGCAGCTCTAATTGCCATCGTATTTGCCTGGCAATCTCAACTCAAACCTGGGGTAGGCCGATACCAGGAATCTGAACCATCAATGTAGCTGGTGTAAAAATGAAAAAACTAACCACAAAAGAAGATATTTCCAACCTGCTCACTGCTTCGGTCCCATCATTGGCATTTGGCGCGGCAATCGAAACCGGATTGCTTGATTTGCTTACCAAGGGACCATTGGATGGAGACGGCGTGGCACAAGCCATGAGTATCCCGGGCAAACGCGCCCATTATTGGCTGCAACTTCTGGCAGAACTTGGGATTCTTGACGTAGATTCGCAGGGTTATTTTCCTTCTGCCTTGGCACGAAACTCAATTCTGGATGCGAAAGACTTTGACAGGCTGAGAATGAAACATAATGCCGCTGACGCGCGCGAACGTTTAGCCGGGGTACGCAACCTTGCTTTATACATGAGCGAGCCATCGATCTGGAAAGCACAGGGTCTGAGAGAGCCCAACGGGTTTGTTGAAAAGATGAAAGATGACCCAGATAGGGCATATTCGTTTACCCGCCTGCTCTACAATGTTCATCAAAATTTGGGCAATGAACTTGCCGGGTTACTAGATCTGAC
>JARROY010000537.1:0-1777 GCA_037383445.1 Anaerolineales bacterium
GGATTCCTTCCCGGAATCCCAGCCCGCGGCACCTACCCCCGAACCAACACCTGAACCAGTCCCCATGCAGGTCGAGCCGACAGCCGTCACAGTCGAGACGCGCACCCTGCCAGCCGAAGAGGAGATCGTCGAGTTCCTCCTCAATCTGGTCAGTGAGAAGACCGGCTACCCGCCCGAGATCCTCGAAATGGACCTCGACCTGGAAGCCGATCTGGGGATCGACACGGTCAAGCAGGCCGAGTTATTCGCCGCCGTGCGGGAGCACTTCGGCATCCCCCGCCGCGAAGATTTGATGCTGGTGGATTACAACACCCTCCAGAAAGTGGTCGGCTTCGTCCAGGAGTCCTTCCCGGAATCCCAGCCCGCGGCACCCACCCCCGAACCGGCACCCGAACCGGTCTCCGTGCAGGTCGAGACCGTTCAGGACAAACAGCCTTCGACAGATTCAAAACCATTCGAAAATATCTCGGAACCTGAGGATGAGGGAGAAATCATTGTACGACGGATTCCCACCCCGATCCTCAGACCAAAACTCGATCTGTGCCTGCCAACTGGGGTAACGCTCGAAGAGGGAGACCGAGTTTTAATCGTTGAAGGTACCCATGATGCGGGCGAAGCTCTTTCAAATCTCTTGCTCACAAGAAAAGTATCTGTCTTGAGAGTAAAACTTGAAGCCGGGCAATCCCTAGAATCCCAAATTCAAACATGGGCAGACCAAGGTCACATCGATGGAATTTACTTTTTGGCTTCATTAAGCCCAGAAACGCCCCTGAAAGACATGACCCATAAAGAATGGGAAATGATATTAAAGACCAGGGTTTATGCCCTTTACCAGATCATGAAGGTACTTCCATCCGATTCCTTCTTGATCTGTGCGACCAACACAGGCGGACTGCATGGTTACAATCAAGAATCAATGAACTCTACCGGTGGCGGGGTTAGCGGATTTTGTAAAGCACTCGCTCAGGAACGAGCAGATATCCTCATTAAAATCATTGATTTTGAGACCTCCGAGGAAGCGGATAGAATCGCGGTACAGCTTGTGTCAGAAACGCTAAAAGATCCTGCCGTGAGGCGGTACGGGCGGAATCATTCCTCCTGTCGTCCAACATCTTTACTCAAGCACAAAAGGGAAATTCTACCTGCTGGGTCGCTCTCCGCTCCCAACCACAGAAGATCCGGATTTTGAGATTTATAAATCTAGGGGAATCGATGGCCTGAAGCAAAATTGGATGAAAGCCATGTTGAATGGCGGAGAACGATTGACCCCTGTTCAACTCCAAACTAAAATCGATAAATTCACCCGGGCAGCCGCCACCAAGGATTTAATCGACGCCATCAATCTCGAGGGCGGAAAAGCGGTTTACCTTACTGCCGACATCACCGATCCCTCTGATGTAGATCAGATTGTCTCCAAGATATTGCAAGAAGAAGGAAGAATCGATATCCTGATTCATGCTGCTGGATTTGAACACAGTAGAAAATTAGAAAGCAAACCTTACGATGAATTTGTTCAAACCGTAGAGGTTAAAGCGAGCAGCTTTTTCCACTTCTATAAATCAATGCTTGCCCACCATGCCCTTCCTCAAGATATCGTGCTGTTCTCTTCGATCGCAGGCAGGTTTGGCAACAGCGGGCAAACCGATTATTCAGCAGCTAATGATCTGATGAGTAAAATGTCAGCCATGCTAAATCACCAGCATCCACAAATGCGGGCGGTGACCATTGACTGGGGTCCATGGGCAGAACTCGGGATGGCAACCCGCGGCAGCATACC
>JARROY010000538.1:0-1022 GCA_037383445.1 Anaerolineales bacterium
CATTTGGCACAGTGAACAGCTATCACTTTTAAAAACCAGCAAAGATTACTCTGGCATCGAGCCATCCAAGGAAAGCATTCTCAGATTCCACTCGCGGTACCGCAGCATTAGAATGGTATCCAACGCATAAACTGTAAAACCCGATACGACCTGGATAATATCGATAATACCTGGCAAGTTGCATGGATACCTACTGTAATTGATCTCCTGGGGCATGATGCACCCAAACCCGGCTTTACCTGGTTGTTGAACCGCGCAATACATTTGGGAACCGTCCCGCGAAACACCATTCAGGATTAATGGGATATTTTTAGACAGGCAATACTCGGTTACCGATATCCTGGTACCCGTTTGCCATTGGTAGCATATTGAGTTAGCCATACTACATTTTAACCTCACTGATTTGAAACGTGGGTTGGATGCCTGTGTAATTGGGGACATCTGCCATAATGGCTTCTGCGTGTGGTCCAAATGCGCTCTGAAAAGCCTCTACTGAATCAAATAATAGATGAGCCATTGCGACATAGGTTGCTGGGGAACCCGGCTCTGCGCCTCCGAGACCTTGATCCACAGCACCTCCCTTGAGTGTATCTCCAAGCTTTTCCTGGACCATGGGGATGTGACTATTTAAAAAATAATCCATGTCAAATTTCTTGCCTTCCTCATTCGGATAAAGCACGCTGACTTTGATCATTTGGTCTCCGTCCTTTCTTTTTCATTAAAAAAACCAAGTAACCGGCTCGATTGATGCTTTATACGGCTTCTTTGCTCCCTGCTGAGAGTTGGATAAAAACTGCATTTACTTCGGAATTGCCCAGATTCCGACTCACCTGTCCTTTTCCTGAGGTGTTTTCTGTAAGGATAATACTGCCACCAGAAAATTTCCGAATCTCACCATCGCCGACTTGAATCTCAAGTTCACCCGACAACTGGATATAGAACTGGGGACAGGGCGTGGGATGCCAATCTCCGACCCAACCTGCTGGAACAGAGCAGAGGATCGTGCGTTCAGAGTCTATGGG
>JARROY010000539.1:0-1332 GCA_037383445.1 Anaerolineales bacterium
CCTGGTGGTTCTGGGCGAAACCCAGGGGCAGACCCTGCGCGGCTTGCTGCTGGGGAACGTCACTCAGCAGATCATCAACCGGGCGCCGTCGGCGGTTCTGATCTCTAAATAATACTATCCGGCTGGATAAATCTCCCCAAACTTGGGCTGTAAAATTGGGCATTGAAATCGATTAACTGAATGTAAGAGTGGCCTCGTTGTCCTGTGAAACCAAAATCGGTCTGTGTGATTGGGGTACCAATATCCCGAAATTCGCCGAAGGGTAGATAGCGCTGGGCACTGGTAAGGTCCCCACAGCGGGCAACGACTTGTGGTTTTTCCATCATAAATAATCCCAATTATTGATAGGGAATTTTCCTTGAAACAGACCGGATTTTTCAACCCCATCCCCGTCCCTTCCCCTTTCAAGGGGAAGTATGCCTGCTTCAGCAGGCAGGTAGGGGTTATAAATGCTTTGTTTTTCCACTGGATATATTTATTCAAGCTCATGGTTAAATACCCTGTGCATCCATCATACAATTTTTACGACTTGATGTCACGAGTTGAATGGCATAACTTGCTGATGATCGAGTAGGCGGTGGGTTTCCGCCGTATCGAGATCATACCTCCCATTGTTACAGATAGTCTCGATACGCTCCGGGTAGGCACCCGTCCCACTCGACCATCTGGATAGGTTTATCAATTTCTCACAAAAGATACCCAACTGATCTGAAACTCCTCAGATTAAAATACTGATTCCCAGCCACATCACTCATGATATAATCGCAGAACAAATGAGCGAATGAACAGATCGAGGATACCCCAATGGCGAAAGCAAGAACCGTATACGTATGCCAGAACTGCGGGCGGCAGTCCCCAAAAGAGATGGGGTTGTGCCCCGGATGCGGCGAGTACAACACCATGGTGCAGGAGATCATCCAGCCGGCCGGTAAAAAGCGCACCCCGCGCGGCCTGACCTCTACCTCCCAGCCCCGGCGGCTGACAGAGATCAGCAGCGATGCCGAGGACCGCATGCCAATTTCGATTGGTGAGTTTTCCCGGGTATTGGGCGGCGGCGTTGTGCCCGGCTCGGTGGTGCTGATCGGCGGAGATCCGGGGATCGGCAAGTCCACCCTGCTGCTGCAGGCGGCGATGGGGATCGCCCGTCAGTCCACCGTGCTTTACATTTCCGGCGAGGAGTCGGAGAACCAGATCAAAATGCGCGCCAAACGTCTGCTGGCTCAGGACGGCACCCCAAACGAACTGCCAGGGGACTTGTTCCTCGTGACCGAGACCAACCTGGAAACGATGCTCAACCATGTGCAGAATGTGGCGGCACCGCTTCTGGTGGTC